>RFQF01000221.1 GCA_009925805.1 Flavobacteriia bacterium
CCCAACCTTCAGCGAGCAAATAGGACAGTTTAATCAATATTGGGGAGGACAGCAGTTTAGTGGCGGTGCGATTTATTTTGGAGCCATCGGCTGTTTTCTATTTCTGATTTCCCTCTTTTTACTCAAAGATAGTTTACGTTTTGCCGCGGCTTTTTTGGCAATACTCTGCGTATTGCTTTCCTTGAAATCAGGATCCTTAAACTTCTGGTTTATTGACCATTTCCCCTTATATAACAAGTTTCGTGACACCAAGATGATTTTAGTGGTGCTTCAGGTAATGGTGCCCTTAATGGGAATGCTCCTGCTGAATCATGTTTGGAAGGGCGAAGGATTGTATGAGTCAAAGCAATATCGTTATGGAGTGTTAGGGGGTGCGGTGCTTTTGGCGGTGCTGTTGTACGCCATCCCTTCTATATCCGGTTCTTTCATCACCTCCGACGAGGTTAAGCAGTTCAACGAAGCAGCAAAAAACACGAAGGATTCTAACCAAATCGCCATGTTTGAAGGGATGAAAGGAGAATTAATCCATGTACGAAAGGCTATTTATCAAGCCGATGCCTTACGTTCCGCCTTGTTGGTGGTCATCGGGGCTGCCCTGCTGTTTTTTGGATTGTTTTACCGAAAGAACCCTTGGATTTGGGTTGTGGCTTTTGGAGGATTAATTGCAATCGATGAAATCGGCATTGATCAACGGTACTTGAACAATAACGAAGAAGGCGGGGTGTATGAAAAATACGAAGCCCTTACTGACGGCCAAATTCCGTACCTTCCGGAAAAAGCAGATTTATACATCCTGGATAAGGAACGTAGAAAAATCCCTTCGTTCTCTGAAAAAACAGCCCAGGCGAAATCAGCACTCCTTCGGGAAAACACGTATGGAGCAGCAGGGGAGGAGGTACTTGATCTTATGGCGCAGTTTAACACCACGCAACTGCAGACGAATTATCGAGTATTCACGTTTGAAAATCCCTTCAACGAAACCGTTACCAGTTTTTACCATAAATCCGTAGGAGGATATCATGGTGCTAAAGTCAAAAGGTACCAACAAATGGTCGATTTTTATATGCAAGACGAAATGCAGAAAGCGAACGCTACCATCAGCGCTTTAAAAATGGCCAAGCTGCAACAATACGCACAATTGGTTGAAATTCCTCAGGATAAAGCACGTGAGGTGTTCGATACAATTGCAATTAGTGGAGGGCAACTGCACGATAGCTGTCACATCTTAAATATGCTAAATACGTGTTATGTAATCCATCGTCGAAATGAAACCCCCATTGAGAATCCTTATTCCAACGGTAATGTATGGTTTGTAAACGAATTGAAGCAGGTAAAATCTCCCAACGAAGAATTGTTAGGATTGGGTAAGCTCCACACCAAGCAGCAGGCCATTGTAGATATGAGTAATGTCAAAACACCCTTGAAAACGAAATACCAAACCGATTCCAGCGATGAAATTGCCATGACAGCATACCAAACCAAAGAAATTCATTATCGGTCGAACTCGGCGCATGAGGGATTGGCGGTTTTCAGTGAGATCTATTATCCCGAAGGATGGTCTTGCACAATCGACGGGAAAGAGACGACCTATTTCTCGGTGAATTATGTCCTTCGTGGGATGGTGGTACCGAAAGGAAAGCATGAAATCGTTTGGCGCTTTGAACCTAAATCCTACCGCACAGGAAGCGATATCAGCCGAACAGGTTCCATACTTTTATTGCTAGCGCTTTTCGGAATGGGAGGAATGCAAGTACGTAATGCCATGCGGGGTTCAGCGGAAGAAAAATCGGTTAATTAATGCGGTTGCACTTCGTTGCGTAACGGTAGAAATCACGAACGAAGTAAGTGACTGATGCCGGCAAGACAATAAAAATCAACGGATTGTATGCTAAGGCACGGTAGAAATCCAGTTGGATTAACGAAATTGCAGCGCGCGTTAAACCGCACCCGGGACAAGAAAATCCGAAAACCGATTTCCAAAGGCAAGGAATACAAATATCTATGGCCGTAAAAGCATTTAATAGGATTGAAAAAACCATATACGCCAGCACTAAACTTACCAACCAACGAGCCTGAAAATACTTATAGACAATAAATAACTTCATAGACGGGATGAAAAAAAAAGGGAAACCGAAGTTTCCCTTGA
>RFQF01000222.1 GCA_009925805.1 Flavobacteriia bacterium
CCTCGGTGCGCCGGTTGAGTTGGTTCAGGTATTCATAAAGGACCGTGTTTTCTTTTTTCTGCAGAATGAAGTCTTCGGTTAGTTCAACGTAATTTCCCTGTTCCGGGTCAAACCATTTAGCGGGACTCGATTCTCCCTTGCCTACAGGGACTATTCTACGTGGATCAATATTTAATTCAGTCACTAAATAACGATAGCATGCCTTAGCGCGATTTTCTGACAACACCTGATTTCGATTGGCTTCACCCCGAGCATCTGTATGAGAAATTAATTCAATCACCAATTTAGGATAATCTTCCAACAGGCGAGCAATGCCCTTCAACGAATCCAAGCAGTTAATGGTGCTGTCGACCACAAAGTCCCAGCTTCCGAATTGATATTGAATGTTGGGAAATCGAATCATGCTCTCTACCGTTGCTGCGGGTTCATTGATTTGAAACGCGGCTTGGAATTTTTGACCAATGGAGTCCGTGACCGTTACTTTATACTCGCCTTTTCGAAGGTTCTTCAGTTCTTTAACGTTTTGTCCGTTGGACCACTGCACTTTGAACGGGGGTACTCCCGAGGTTATGGTAAGGTTGATCCCGCCATCGGCCCCTTGAAAGACCGTGGCATCAGATACACTTGCACTATAAAGCAGTTTTGGCGGAGGAATAGCCCAAGCGGACCAAAGATCTAAATCCTTTCCCTCGCGATTGCTAGCCCACAACGCCTTGTTTCCAAGCATGGAAAAGTACCCATCAAAATACGGGGTATTAATGCTTTTACCCAAGTTCACAGGTTTGGTCCAGGAATTCCATTTTCCTTTCCTTACGCTGTAAAAAATATCCGCATCTCCAAGACCTTTAAAGCCATTACTCGAAAAAAACAAGGTGTCATGTCCTGCACTGAGGAACGGAGCTATTTCATACCCGGGACTGTTGATTGTGGCCCCCATATGTTCTAAATCCGACCATTCATCGCCGCTTTTCAACGAAATATACAAATCTTCCTCTCCTTCGCTATCTGAACCCTCGTACGAAACGATCAAAACGGTTTCATCCGACGATAGAAAATAACCTACATATTTTCCAGAAATATCTAACCCAGGTATGGGTAATTTGGCTTTAAGATTCCATAAGCTGTCGCCGTACTTACGTTCCGCTGCCTGAATTCCTTTTCGGGTATCGTTCTGGGTCGCATAACTGGCAAGCACGTACAATTTTGTTAGACTATCCTTTGGCGTGATAACCTCGGAGACCACAGCATTATGGAGTTTGTTGTTCAGCGATACCAACGGTTTGGGAGCCATCCATTGCCCGTTGCTTAAGTTGCTATACCAAATGTCTTGGTCGTAAATTCCACCGATGTTTTTGGTGTCATACGTTCGAACGAAGTACAACGTTTTTCCGTTCGATGATCGCACAGGATTGCTTTCTTCCGCAGAGGAATTGACAAGTCCGGGTAGACGTTCCGGAGTAGAAAACTCATAAAGTTGTCCCCAACAAATGGTTGTAAACCAGGCGAAGAATGCGAACAATGTACCCTTAAAACCCATAGCTCAAAAAGATTTCGTGACCTCCATTGCTGAACTGATTTAATCGACTTGTAACAAAATCTATCGCGTAGCCAATTTTCAAATTTCCTGAAAGCTCAAGCCCCGCCATCACCCCTGCTGATGCCCCGTAATGGTAATTGATTCCTGCCCAAAAAATATAGTTGATGGTGGCCAGCGTAGAGAATTCAAAAGAGAAAGGGGCTCCTCCCATTTTCTTCACCAGAAGGGCCGGATGAATTTCAAGCCCTGAAGCCACTTGAAAATTATACCCCACCGAGGCAATCCAGTGCATTCTTGGGTCGAAATACGTTAACGGATGCTTCGCCGAATTAGGTATGCCGCCGTGCAGCATGGCCGCAGAAATAAAACAACGCTTACTATTTAAACCTATACCCAGGGCCCCTGAAAAACCCATGGATCGTTGATTTCCATTCAAAAGCGCATCGTAGGTAGCGTCTCCCCCAGCGTACGCCAATTGCGGGTCTTGGACATTCAAAACCACACCCTGACTTGGGTTGAAGCTGTTGTTGCGCAATCCGGCCCGAATCCCTACGCTGGCTTTCCAATCGGCGTTAATAGGCACATTCAAGGCATAATTA
>RFQF01000223.1 GCA_009925805.1 Flavobacteriia bacterium
ATTGAAGCGATGAGGAGGGGGATTTTTTAGGACGCAGGGCGCCATTCAATTTGGATAAACAACGTACGGGGGTTAAGGTTTGGTACAAAAAACGCATCGCGATAATTGAATAGATTATCAATCCCGGCTTGCAATTGGAGCACCACCCCGGATTTGTTCCAGGCGATCGGCCCGCCTCCCACCAGCCGATGCACCGCAAATCCGGAAGCCCGCAAATCCTGACGATTGTAGAGCCCGTTACCGTCGGTATCGGCCGTCAACCAAGAGGAACGGTAGGTGGTCTGCCAACGGAGGTAAGTACTCCTTTTCACGATCCTCGTCAAGCCAACCTGCACTTGTTGGTTGGAGCGAAAAGGCAAGCCCCGGTAATCGGAGGCCCGCATCAGTCGGCTGAATCCATCCTCTCCTCGGGTGTATACTTCTTTGTTACGAATGCGAACCCAATCCTCCGGCCGGCCGGTCCATAGCATTTGCCAACCCAGGTTGGCAGACCAACGTGGATGCTCCAAACTTAGTTTGTTTTCGATACCGGTGGTGTAGGCACGGTTGATATTGAGATACGAAAAAATCTGGGAACCGTCTGTTTGGATGGCCACCGGTCGACTGTCAATCATGTTCTCGAGCAGGTGTCCGAACCAATGGCTTTCCCAGCGCCAATCCAAGATCCCGCTCCGGCCGTAACGGGTGCGCCCCCATTGAATCGAAGTCGAATATTCCGGCCTCAATTCTTGAAGCAGGGCAAACTCATAGGTACGTGATGCAATGAGCCCGGCTGAATCCAAAGCGGCAATAACTTCTTGGGCGTTCAGGCTTCCCAGAACCCGGTAATTGCCTGCAGCGGGATTGATAAAATTCAGGTACAATTGCCTGAAATCAGGGGTCTTGAAGCCTCTTGCGATGGATAGTTTCCAATTGACCAAAGGATTTTGCCACCATTGTACGGCGAGCTTGGGGCTCCATGCCGAACCAAAGAGTTGGTAACGGTCAAAGCGAACCGCTGCAAGCATCGAAGCCCGTTCATTCAACTTATGATCCCATTGTTGGAACACATACCAAACCGGGTTGGTTCTTTCTTGCATATCTCCCCCGTATCGCTCGCTACGCACCGCATCGCGAACGGTTCCCATCCCGTAAACCCATTCGGATTGAGATGATGAGGTCCATATACCTTGCCATTCGGCTTTGAGGTAACGCTGTTCAAAGCCATCGCTGTAAAGAGGGCCGTCTGCGTTTTCGAGGCTTTGTTTTTTGTCAAATTGACTGCCGTACAAGCGCAGCCGCCCTTTGTATTTTTTGAAGTTTTCCAAGAGACCTCATTTTTATAATAATATAACCCGTAAGTTTCGACGAAACACGGGAAAAATTTATTTGCTTTATTGATGAATTGCCCTACGATATATTCATAAACTAAATTATCCGAATCACGTTCAACCGACGATTTTAAAACAGAATAAGCGTTATATCCGGATTTTTCATACTCGATTTGTTTAACAAATCCGTTAGCAGATGGATTACCTATTTGAGTAATCGGTAATTTTACATAATTAAAGTTTGTGAACCCATCAAAGAAATCTATTATTTTTTTACTATCTTGTCCAAAGGCAATACACACCCCAGAATCAGAACAAATCGATTTTAAAAATAATGCCTTTCGTTTTTCTCCTGTTTTAAGCATAAATCGTCCGATAACATCTTTTGGATTTTTCTTTTTATTCGATTTTGGTGTTAGTGGTGGCGTTAGTGGTGGTGTAACTGGTGGCGTTACTGGTCCTTTGTTTTGTGGATTTTTTCGCGATTTAAGCATAAATCGTCCGATAACATCTTTTGGATTTTTCCTTTTATTCGATTTTTGCGTTACTGGTTGCGTTAGGTGTGGCGTTAATGGTTGTTGTTCGCGTCTTGTGGTGTCTTTCAAAAATCGGGTTATTTTTTTGACGGCGTCGCTTTTTACGTGTTTTTTAAGTATACGTTTTGTAATATTACATTTTGGAGGTTTACCCATTTTATATTTAGATGATAAGCGACAATATTTACGAGTAGAACTATTTATATACGCACATCTGGGTGCCTTTTCGCAAATTTCATTTTCGAATCCTTTACATCCAGAAACGCATTTTTTTATCGTCATAC
>RFQF01000224.1 GCA_009925805.1 Flavobacteriia bacterium
CTTTTGAAATTTCAAAAGTTGGAACCATTGCGGGGTGTTATGTGGTAGACGGCATCATCAAACGCTCAGCCAAGGTGCGTGTGATTCGTGATGGAATCGTGATTCATAACGGCTTGTTGGGTTCCCTGAAACGCTTCAAGGACGATGTAAAAGAAGTGAAAAACAACTACGAGTGCGGTTTGAACATTGATAAATTCAACGACATTCAAATTGGCGACTTAGTAGAAGCCTACGAAGAAGTGGAAGTGGCTCGAAAACTCTAAGCCTTCCCTTTGAATTATTTGTTGTACTTTTGAAAAAAATTAAAAAACATGGGAAAATTTGGTGTTTTTGAAATAATCTTGATTCTCTGTATCGTTTTATTGTTGTTCGGAGGTAAAAAAATTCCCGAATTGATGAAAGGCCTTGGACAAGGCATCAAAGAATTTAAAGATGCATCAAAAGGCGAGGAAAATAAACCCACTGCATCTAACGAAAAAAAAATCGAGGAGAAGTAGTTTCCAATGTATCGCACGATTCAAGAAGTACAATCCGCCATCACGTCGGGGGTTTCCATCATGGATGTTCTGGAAACCTACCTTCAACGAATCGACCAAAACAAGCATCTGAATGCGTTTTTAGAGGTTTATGAGGAGAGCGCTCGAAAGTCCGCGCTACAAATTCAAGATAAACTGCATCAAGGAACCGCGGGAAAACTCGCGGGAGTGGTAATCGGATTAAAAGATAACCTCTGTTATAAAGGCCATAAAGTCTCTGCCGCTTCCAAAATACTCGATTCCTTTGTTTCGCTTTACTCGGCTACGTGTGTTGAACGCCTGTTGCAAGAAGATGCCATCATCATCGGTCGATTAAATTGCGATGAATTTGCCATGGGAAGTTCCAACGAAACCTCGGCCTATGGACCTGTATTAAATTCCTATAACACGGACTATGTGCCCGGCGGATCCTCCGGAGGTTCAGCTGTAGCGGTTGCCGCTGGTTTGTGCACCGTTTCTCTAGGAAGCGACACGGGGGGTTCAGTGCGTCAACCGGCTTCATGGACGGGTACCGTCGGTGTTAAGCCTACCTACGGCAGAATCAGTCGCTATGGATTAATTGCCTATGCATCTTCCTTTGATCAGGTGGGAACCTTTACCAATTCGGTGGATGATGCCTCCTTGTTATTGCACATCATGGCGGGTAAAGATCCGTTGGATGCTACTTCATCTTCCCTTCCGTACAATATCAAAAATCAGTTTCCGCAAAAATTAAAATTTGGCGTTATTAAGGAATATTTTGAGCTCCCAGGATTAGCGATCGAAGTAAAACAAGCGCTGAATAATTGCTTGGAGAACCTAAAAGAACAGGGCCATGAAGTGCAATTTATTTCTTTCCCCTTTTTGGAGTACTTAGTTCCGGTATATTATGTCCTGTCCACCGCCGAAGCATCCTCGAATTTATCCCGATTTGATGGAGTGCACTATGGAAGACGTTCCCCAATGGTTGAGGGGATAGACGAAACCTATATTAATTCTCGAACAGAAGGATTTGGCCCAGAAGTTAAACGAAGGATTATTACGGGAACGTTCGTCTTATCAAACGAATATTACGACGCATATTATGCAAAAGGGCAAAAAGTACGAAGAATGCTTCAAGAGGCCACCCATGCCTTTTATCATCAAGTCGATTGCGTCATCATGCCTACTACTCCTGCTTCCGCATTTAAACTGGGAGCCGTAAAAGACCCGCTTCAAATGTATTTGCAAGATATCTTTACCGTTCACGCAAACTTAACCGGCAATCCAGCAATCAACTTGCCCCTCGGAACTTCTCCAAACGGAATGCCCTTTGGTATTCAGTTAATGAGTAATCATTTCGAGGAAGAACTTCTGTTTCATGCGTCGCATATTGTAACCCATGCCATTCAATAAGGTTTTCGCGTGGTTGTTGCTCATGGGCTGTTGGGTTGGTGCAAGAGCCCAAAAAGGATCGGCGCAAGATACAGCAAGTATAGACCCATTTCTCAATACAGTTGTTCAGTCGCTAAACTACTTTTATGCTGACTACGCCAATGCGGAATATTCCGATTCAATC
>RFQF01000225.1 GCA_009925805.1 Flavobacteriia bacterium
TTGCTCAGCTTGAACGCCACGGAAAATGTTTCCGCCACCAATTACAATGGCAATTTCCACGCCCATCTGATGCACTTCTTTTATTTCCTGTGCGTAGGTGGCAAGGCGTTGGTTGTCGATGCCGAATTGTTTGCTCCCCATAAGGGATTCGCCGCTCAGTTTGAGTAATATCCTTTTATATTTCATATTTCCGTGTTCAAAGATATACAAATATTGAAAGTGACAATTGGCGCAAAAAAAAACCCGCCGAAGCGGGTAAAGATTAACTCAATGAGAATCGTTTGAAGTCAAGAACCGTCAAACCTTTTTCGGTTGCGTTAAGGTATTGCTCAATGGTAAGTTTGTTGTCCCATACGAATTGTTGGCTTAACAAGGTATTTTCTTGGAAAAACTTATTCAAGCGTCCTAGGGCAATTTTCTCAGCCATATCGGCCGGCTTTCCTTCTTGAATGGCAAGTTCTTTTCCAATTTCAATTTCACGCTCAATGGTTCGAGCATCTACGCCGTCTTTGTTAATCGCAATGGGATTCATGGCAGCCACTTGCATCGCCACTTGTCGACCCGCTTCGGCCACGTTTTCCGATTCATTGTTCAACACGATAAGGGTAGCCAACTGGTTTCCAGGATGGTTGTACGCCACCACTTGTGCACCGCGCAACACTGCGTAACCTGAAAGGTCTAATTTCTCACCAATCACACCAATTTGCTCGGTGATTTTTTCTTCTACGGTCAATCGGTCGTCGTAAGGTAAGGCCTTAAGTTCTTCCACTGTTTCAGGAAGGGTTGCTAAAGCTTTATCCACCAAAGATTGCACAAGCGACACATATCCATCATTTTTCGCCACGAAATCCGTTTCACAATTCAAAGTTAGGATAACTCTGGCTTTTTTGTCGGAAGTCGATTGCGCAATGATTAATCCCTCACGTGCGTCATTGTCGCCACGTTTCGCCGCGATTTTTTGTCCTTTTTTTCTAAGAATATCGATGGCGGTTTCGAAGTCTCCGTTGGCCTCGGTAAGAGCGTTTTTGCAGTCCATCATTCCTGCGCCGGTTTGTTGGCGCAATTTGTTTACATCTGAAGCGGTAATTGCCATGGTTATAGTGTTAAGAATTATTGCTCTTCGTTGGGTGTGGGTGCTTCTTCAGAAGCGGGTGCTTCTACTTCTTCGTTTGGGGCTTCACTCGCAGTTTCCTCCTTTGTTTCTACTTCGGGAGCTGTCTCTTCAGTGGTCGTTGTTTCCGCTACCTCAGTGGCGGTCTCTTCCGCTTGCACTTCGGGAACTTCTTGGCTTTCCGTTGCTGGCGTTTCTTCGGCAGCTGGAACTTCTACCTCAACGGCTGTACTTTCTTCTGTGGCAACGACTTCCGCGACTTCTGTTACCTCGGATTGGGGAGCTGATTCCACGGGTGTTTCTGCAGCAGCCACAGGCGTTTCTTGGTGTGTATCGATCGCTTCGGCTTTAGCTTTTCGGGTTCTTTTGGGCCGGTCACCGGGTTCGGTGATCAAAATGCCATCGGCTTCACCGTCTTGATCGTCGTTGTACTCCGAATCCGTATTGCCGCTTTTGCGCTCGTCCAAACCGAGTTGAATTGCCCCACAAATTTCATCCAAGATCAAGGCGATGGATTTTGTAGCATCGTCGTTGGCAGGAATGGGGAAATCCACCAGCTTGGGGTTGGAATTCGTATCGACAATGGCGAAGGTAGGGATGTTTAATCTTTTTGCTTCCGCCAAGGCGATGTGCTCTTTTACGATATCTACGATGAAAATAGCCGCAGGCGTGCGGGTCATGTCAGCAATAGAACCGAAGGTTTTTTGCAACTTCTCCCGCTGACGGGTTTTGAATAATTTTTCTCGTTTATTGAGGGTGTCCCAAGTTCCATCGGATTGCATCTTATCGATGAGCGACATTTTTTTAATGGACTTACGCGTGGTGGTAAGGTTGGTGAGCATTCCTCCAGACCAACGTTCTGTCACATAGGGCATATTTACTTGCCCTACTTTTTGTTCAACGATTTCTTTGGCTTGTTTTTTAGTGGCCACAAATAATACCTTTTTTCCAGAGCGCGC
>RFQF01000226.1 GCA_009925805.1 Flavobacteriia bacterium
CAGAAATAATAACTAAAAAAGAAAGCCGAAACTTAGTGAATTGAAGGTAAGGTTTGAGGATTTTCACGAGATTCAGTTACGGTTGCAAAAGTACGAATTTTAATTAGGCAGTGGTATACGAACAATCATTAGTTCATAGTGTTTTATCCTTTTATTCTGTAACTTTGATTTTCATGAATAATAAATTTTTGCCTGGTTCCTATCTTTCGAAAATAAATACGCCGGAAGATTTAAGAGCAAACTTCAATCCCGAAGACTTACCTCAGGTTTCCCTTGAGCTCCGTCAGTTCATTGTAGATGTTATTTCGGAGATTGGCAACAGCCATTTCGGAGCAAGCTTAGGGGTGGTAGAATTAACCGTGGCATTGCACTATGTGTTTAACACTCCCCAAGACCAATTAGTTTGGGATGTAGGACATCAAGCCTATGGGCATAAAATACTCACCGGAAGAAGGGAGCAGTTTCACACCAACCGCACCAAAGGAGGTATTTCTGGATTTCCGAAACGGTCCGAAAGCGAATACGACACTTTTGGCGTAGGGCATTCCTCTACTTCCATTTCTGCAGCTTTGGGTATGGCTGTCGCGAATCGGTATCAAGGTAAAAAAGACCTTCATCACATTGCAGTAATTGGTGATGGCGCCATGACCGCAGGTTTGGCGTTTGAAGGGTTGAATCATGGAGGATTTGAAAAAGATGCCAATCTTTTGGTCATTCTAAACGATAATTGCATGTCGATAGATCCGAACGTTGGGGCCTTAAAAGAATACCTTACGGACATTACCACTTCCCATACGTACAACAAAGTAAAAGATGAGGTTTGGAATTGGTTGGGGGTTATTTCCAAATTCGGTCCCGATGCTCAAAAAATCGCTTCAAAAGTTTCGAATGCGCTCAAAGGGTCCCTGCTCAAGCAATCCAATCTATTTGAGGCATTGAATTTTCGGTATTTTGGTCCCGTGGATGGGCACGATGTTGAGGGGTTGGTGAAAGTTTTAGAGGATTTAAAAGATATCCCGGGCCCCAAAATCCTGCATTGCCTAACTAAAAAAGGTGCCGGGTATAAGTTTTCCGAGGAGGGAAATCCAACGAAATGGCATGCTCCAGGGGTATTCAATAAGGATACAGGAGAAATTGTCAAAGTCGTTCCCATTGGCCCTCAAGCTCCAAAATATCAAGACGTTTTTGGGCATACCATCGTGGAATTAGCTGAAAAAAACACAAAAGTAATGGGTGTAACCCCTGCGATGCCTAGCGGTTCTTCCTTAAACATCATGATGGCAGCCATGCCGGATCGAGCTTTCGATGTGGGTATCGCCGAACAACATGCCGTGACGTTCAGCGCAGGTTTGGCAACGCAAGGCCTAATTCCCTTTTGCAACATTTATTCATCGTTCATGCAGCGAGCCTTTGATCAGGTATTGCATGATGTGGCCTTGCAAAATCTCAACGTCGTATTTTGCCTCGATCGCGGAGGCCTTGTGGGCGCGGATGGTGCTACCCATCACGGTGCATATGATTTAGCGTATATGCGATGCATTCCCAACATGGTGGTTGCCGCTCCTATGAACGAACAAGAACTTCGCAACTTAATGTATACGGCTCAACTTGAGAATAAAGGCCCTTTTTCCATTCGTTATCCTCGAGGAAATGGCGTTATGACCGAGTGGAAAACCCCATTGGAAGAAATCCCCGTTGGAAAAGGCCGTATCGTTTCTTCCGGAGAAGGTGTTGCCCTATTAACCGTGGGACATCCGGGTAATTTCGCCCAAACCGCAATCGATATGCTTCGTAAATCGGGAATAAAACCCGCTCATTATGATATGCGTTTCGTGAAACCTTTGGATGAAATGTTATTACATGAAGTGTTTTCAAAGTTCGATAAAGTAATTACCGTAGAAGATGGTTGTCTGATGGGAGGTTTTGGTTCGGCAGTGTTAGAATTCATGTCGAATCGAGGTTATACAGCTCAAGTCACGCGGTTGGGAATTCCGGATGAATATATCCACCATGGTACCCAAGAGGAATTGTGGGAAGAATGCGGATTTGATGCCAAATCCATTGTCGCCG
>RFQF01000227.1 GCA_009925805.1 Flavobacteriia bacterium
CAATAAAGAGGAATTAGAGGCACAGTTAAGGGCAAAGGGTCACGAATATGTTACCGTTTCCTTTTACACGTACGCGAAACTCCCTAATCCTCAAATCGTTCGTGACCATCTCTATCAGGAATGGATCAAATTAGACATTGTGGGCAGAACTTACATTGCCAAGGAAGGCATCAATGCCCAGATTGCCTTACCAAAAGCGCATTTTGAGCAATTCAAAGAAGCACTTTACAGCATCGATTTTCTTCACGGCATTCGCCTGAACGTAGCCGTAGAAGAAGGCCAAGAATTCCCCTTCCTCAAGCTCAAAATCAAAGTGCGTGATAAAATTCTTGCCGATGGGTTGAATGATGAAACCTTTGATGTAACGAATAAAGGACAGCACTTAAACGCTGAGGAATTCAATACGTTAACCTCGGAATCGGATTGTTTGTTGGTGGATTTCCGAAACCACTACGAACACGAAGTCGGACATTTCAAAGATGCCATTTTACCCGATGTGGATACCTTCCGTGATTCGTTACCGCTTATTGAAGAAACGGTACTGAAAGGGAACGAAGACAAAAAAGTGATCATGTATTGCACCGGAGGCATTCGCTGCGAAAAAGCATCCGCTTGGTTCAAACACCGTGGGTTCAAGAATGTATACCAACTCGACGGTGGTATAATCAAGTACGCCAACGATTGCAAAAGTCAAGGTTTAGAAAATAAGTTCCTTGGAAAAAACTTTGTTTTCGATGAGCGCCGAGGAGAGCGCATTTCCCCAGACATCATCAGCACTTGCCACCAATGCGGAACGCCTTGCGATGCACATACCAACTGTGCCTTCGAGGGCTGTCATTTGTTGTTTCTTCAATGTCCCGCCTGCAAGGCCAACATGGAAAATTGCTGTTCGGAAAAATGCCAATCGATTATCCACTTGCCCGAAGAGGAACAGAAAAAATTACGTAAAGAACTTACGAAAAGCAATTTGGTTTTCAAGAAGGGTAGATTCAATCTCACCAAGAAACCCAATTAAAGGAGAATCCTTATCTTTGGTTAAATTTTATTGATGTCTACACTTCTCTACGTAAACTGGTCGTTCAATGCAGAAATAATCCCGGGATACCGCACACCGAATTGGTACGGGTTGCTCTTTGTTTCGGGGATGATTCTTGGTTACTTCGTCATCAAACGCATGTTCAAAAAAGAAGGCATCAGCGAAAAGGTGTTGGACAAATTAGTACTTTTCATGGTGCCTGCGACAGTCATCGGCGCCAGGTTGGGTCATGTACTTTTTTACGGACCCTATTGGGGTGCCGACGGTTATTTTTCCAACCCGGTCCGTATTCTCTACATTTGGGAAGGAGGTCTGGCCAGCCATGGTGCCGCTATTGTGATTTTATTCGCACTTTGGTACTTTTCACGAAAAATAGTCCATAAACCCTTCCTTTGGATTTTGGACCGTATCGCGGCGCCTGTAGCCATTGCCGGGGCGTTCATTCGACTTGGAAATTTGGTCAATCACGAAATGGTAGGCTATGTGACTAATGTTCCATGGGGCTTCCGTTTTTTGCACAACGACTGCATGCCTAACGAATTTGGAAAGTACGCTTGCGACTGGTCCACCATTCCTGTACGTCACCCGGCCAATATCTATGAAGCTTTAGCTTATTTTTTATCGTTCGGTTTGCTCATGTGGCTCTACTGGAAACGCGAAGCCTGGATAAAACCCGGACTCGTTTTTGGCAGTTTCCTCATCCTTGTTTTTGGATTCCGCATTCTCATTGAATTTTTCAAAGAAAGCCAGACCGACAGCGATAATTCAGTTTTCGTATCCACGGGATTAAACATGGGCCAATGGTTAAGTATTCCATTGGTGCTTACCGGTATTTTTTTATTGTACCGCGTCTATCAATCTAAAATCAACGCTACCAAAGAATAATTAGCGTTTCAATTCCACCGAATCCTCCCTATATTTGTATAAATAATTCAATTATGCCAAAACAAGCAAGCTCCAAAGTTGTGCGTGATGCGAACTTCGCAGAAAAGTTTGGAAAGGAA
>RFQF01000228.1 GCA_009925805.1 Flavobacteriia bacterium
AGCATCCAATAAGCTTCTGGTCGCATCAATACCGCCTTTTCCACCCATTCCAAGGCTTGTTTATCGTCGATTTTTTCATCGAGGTAGTACTTCGCCGCTGTGTGGTAGTCGTTAGCGGTAGGCCCTGCCAATACTTTTTTAATGGAAGCCAACACTTTTTCTTTCACCACGACTTGAAAAGGGAATTTTACGTGGGTTTTCTCCCAAGAAATGTGCAGTTCGCCTCCGTTGTAGTCCATATTATTGATATCTATGGTGAGGTTCTCGATCAGGTCATTTTTCTTGTTTACGGGTGCTTTAAGGGTAAACGCCACTTTGGTGTCGTCCCATTTCTCAGGCATACCCCAATTCCCGTATTCGGTATAAAACGCAAGGCTCCATTCGTTCATTCCCGGTTTGGCATAAACGGCGTAGGTCCCAGCTTTCAGCGTATCTTTTCCAAAAATCAACATATCGGAGCAGGTTAATTTGGTGCTTTCGTTGGCCCCCAAGCGCCAATAGGCATCGAAGGGTACGAGGTCGCCAAAAATCACGCGTTCATTGACGGCAGGTCTTGAATAGGTAATCACCACATCCGTTAGTCCGACCCGTTGTTCCAAGCGGCAGGCTGGACTCGCCTTCGGAGCGGTAATTTGGGAATGGATAACTACTATACTCCAAGCGAAAACGGAGGAAAGAATATACTTCATGATAAACAATTTAAAAGTTAAACAGCATTTGACGGTAAATAGTTTTTGAGGGCTTCGGTAAATTCCACATGCGAGGCACGCTCAAACCCTTGATTAAACAACTCGAGTACTTCTTGACGATGATTTTGTGACATTTTTTTAACCCCTCGATGCACCTGTATTTTTCCATCTTGATGCCAAACGTGCAGCATAAGTCCTTCTGTTCCGTCGATTTTAACCAATATCTGTTCGTTTTCAAGAACTCTTTTCAAGGTGGTAGTTTCGTCGGCAATTTTATCCCATACGGTTTTACCAAAGAGCTTCACTAACTCCTCTGCCTTCTGAGGTGCTTCGGCATTCAACTCCTTCCAAGTGTCTCCGTCTATTCCATGAATAACCAAAAATTCAATCAGTTCCTTTTCCAGAGCTATTAACTGATCCAAAGATAACGGAGGATACTCCATAGCTACGGTTTTTTTGTATACAATTCAACCGTTAAGTCCATCACTTCAGGCAGCACTTTTTCGGTAGCAGCCTGCTCAAAGATGAATTTATACTTCCCTTTTTTGGGGAAACGGTCATGGGTAATCACCTTGGAGAACGCAACCGTTGAACCGCTTTTATCGCCCATCCATTTTCCCTGTGGATCCGCGGTAACAATCTGCATGGGAAAACGCTGCGATTTACCCAGCGGGCCGTCGACCGTCAGATACATCCACAAGTTGCTGTATGGATAGTCTGCCGTGGTTCGCACGGTCAAAATCACGTCATAAATACGAGAAGTATCCTCGATTGGAACCTTGAATATTATTTTATCCCCTTGTTTCCATTGCTGGTTAGCGACCGACTTAGCCTCAGCATAGCGGACATTCGAGGAACAGGAGCTCAAAACAAACAGCGAACAAGCCCAATATACGAAAAAACAAACCTTATTCATTCGTTGAAGCTTCCGGTTTTTGTTTGGGTTTTTTCTTCTTTTTCTTTTTGTTTTTGCTTGCAAAACGACCAATATTGTCCTGCCCCACGACATTGTCGAATCCTATTTCTACCGGTTTCTCTTCTTCCGTTTGATAAGCTTTCAAATCTTTCGGAATAGTGCCATTTTTATTTTTTTCCTGTACGGTTTTCACCTGTTCGGGGGTAAGCACGATCAAGGCTCCTTCACCGGGATAGGCATACCACATCATGCGTTTGAACACGTCGGTTTTCACATGGTAAGCCTCGCCTTTTTCCGTTTTTAACTTCAGTTCCGTTTAACGTAGCTCGCGACATATCTGCTTGATATTCTACATCCGAAATCTTCATTTCAAGCTTCAACTTTACCGCCAAGGTGCGCGACTTAAACATTAGCTCT
>RFQF01000229.1 GCA_009925805.1 Flavobacteriia bacterium
CATCAGATAGCAAAGCTAACCTTAAAAAATAGCCAAATCTGTCCCGCCGTGAGTCAAATTTTGGAGAAAATCATACCGTAAATCCGTACCTTTGAAAGGAATGCCTATCACGTTAATTATCACGGTTTACAAAGATTATATTTCCTTAGAAAGGGTATTGGAATCGGTTTGTATCCAAGATGTTGTACCGCAGCAAGTCATCATTGCCCACGACACGATTGACGATGCTATTGATCCCCTGCTTGCGCAATTTTCCAAGCTTTTGCCTATAGACCATATCAACCAACAAGACACAGGTTTTAACAAGAATAGAATTCTGAACAAAGCTGTAATGGCCTCAAAAAACGAACAACTTGTGTTCATTGATGGAGATTGCGTGCTTCACCCAAAATTCGTTGTTGCCCACCAAAAAGGGATACAGAAAGGGGTTTTTACCGCAGGACGACGGCTCGATTTAGACGCAAGGACATCTGCGCTGGTGCGCGAAAAAGGAAATTCCATGATCCAACGGTTGAGGATGCTGAAAAATGGGACGAAGCGCGTCGAAGAAGGATTTTATTTCCGGTTCATACAAAGCCACAAAAAACCGCGCTTGTTAGGGTGTAATATGGGATGGCACCGCCACGATTTAGAAGCCTTGAATGGTTTTGACATGGATTACACTTTACCCGGCTTTGGCGAAGACACCGACTTGGAATACCGGGCATATCGTTCCGGCATGAAGGCTAAAAATTTGCGTTGGAAAGCCATTCAATACCACTTGCACCATGAACGTCCTTCTCGAGAACAGGACATTTCCCAAAGCAAACAACTTTTCGAGGAAAAGAAAGAAATTGGTTATTTTTACTGCGAAAATGGCCTTTCCACATTACGCGATAAATTCCCCCATGAATAGTACAACCTACATGGCCAAAGCCACGTCTTGAAACCATGAAATTACACGCCTTATTTCTTCTCGTTTTCTTCTTCTTTTCCGCATCATCCATTTCGGCGCAACGCGGTAAAAACGGTTCGTACACTGTCACCACCTTAAACTCCATTTTAAACACCTACACGGATCTAACCGCCAATGCCTCTGCTGGACAATCCGTAATTACTGTAACATCCAACAGTTTGGTCGGCGGTTTTTTCAATGGAATTCTAACCCCTGGAGACCTGATACTCATCGTCCAAATGCAAGGAGCCTCCTTAAATGTAGACACCTATCCCGCCAATCAATATGTTACTTCTAACGGACAATTTTGGGGCCCCTATACCACACCTGTTGGTCATTTAAACGACTGGAACCAAAACTTATCCTTATGGGGTGAAATTCTCAATTACAACAATGCCGGGAAGTTTGAGTTGGCGGAAGTTCGGTCTACCGCTGGAAGCAATACCATCAGTTTAATGTGTCCTTTGGTGAATAATTATACAGTTTCAGGACACGTTCAAATTGTTCGCGTACCGCGTTTCGTCAATCTCACCGTAAATGCCAATACGTCCATCGTACCGAGCGCCTGGAATGGCACCGTTGGTGGCGTTGTGGCTTTGGAGGTGGATGGCGTCCTTAACCTAAATGCGAACAGTACGATTTCCACCTCGGGTGCAGGTTTTCGTGGGGGAGTCACCGAAGACCAAACCTTGGGAAGCCCGCCGGGAAATGTCAATGACATTGGTTTTTGTGCATCCCATGTAGCTACGCAAGGCGCTGAAAAAGGCGAAGGCATTGCTGGATTTTACACCGAATACGATGCCATTTATTCCCGGTATTGCAAGTCGGCACCGGCCAATGGCGGTGGAGGAGGTAACAACCACAATGCTGGTGGAGGTGGTGGATGCAACGTAGGAAATACTGCTTTAACGTATACAGGGAAAGGTGTGCCAAATCCCGCTTACAATGTGAATTGGAACCTTGAAGCCGCGGGCATGGGGGGATCAACAAGCCCTGGAGGAGGAAGAGGTGGCTATTCAGGGGCTACGATCAATCAAGATGAAAATACCGTCGGGCCTAACAATACAAGTTG
>RFQF01000230.1 GCA_009925805.1 Flavobacteriia bacterium
CGGTTTGGGTATTGAAAGAATGTCCTAAGGCCAGGAGTTCGTTTTTCAACTGCTTAAAATTGTAAATCTCTCCATTAAAAACGATCGACCATGCGTTAAAATGCATGGGTTGATGCCCTTGTTCGGAGGTGTCCAGGATAGCCAACCTTCGATGGGCCAACCCTAGATAGCCGGGCGTTTTCCATGAAATTTGTCCGCCAGCATCGGGTCCACGATGGATTAATGCGTCCCTCATTCGTTGGAGCAGAAAATCGTTTGAAATCCCTGTTTTATCGATGATTCCTGCTATACCACACATGATTATTCCGTAGAAGCTATGGCACTGGGCCTATGAAGTAACAAAAGTATAAAGAAAGGCAAGGCAATTGAACGAATTCTTACTAGTACGCCATAAAGAATCGACGAATAACCTGCCATGAAAGCAACTATCAGCACAAATATCAAAGAATACAGTAGGAATTCATGGCTAAGTATTCTACGCAATCGTAGCAAGCTATTACCAAGAAACAGGAACCTGAAAATGAGCCAAAGGAGTAGTAAGCTCTCGAGCTGGTTCAAGAGGTAGCTTGCCCCTACCGGATCAAGAATGGACGGACGGAGTAGCGCAGTAAAAACAGCTAAAGGAAACAGGGCCAATAATTCGCCCGGCGAACCGGTTGTAAAAGGCATGTCGTATTTTGCACCGCTATAAATGGGGTTTTGGCTAAAATCGGATTTGGTTACGTTTGCCTCGGCAATGATTTCTCGGGTTTGATTGGAGTTAATGATGAAGGAAAATGAGAATACCAGTCCCGTAAAAAGGACGAGTCGAAATAACCATAAAAGCACAGGTCTGCCCGTAAAACGACTTCCGTAGCGGCTCATCCATGCGAGGATCAAAGGAACAGCAAGGGCATAGGCAAGATAATGCCGTAAGGAATATATGAACCAAAGGAGTATTGCGGCCATCAAAGCGCGGCGAATACTGAAGGAGTTTTTCCATTTTAAAAGACTAAAAAACTGATAAATCAGTAATAATGCCAGGGTATACAATAAACTGTCTTTGCTAATACCTGAACACCAGAAACACACCGAAGGAACAAAAAAAAGGGCGGAAAGTAAGGTGTTTCGGTGCATGGATTCCTTAGCATTAAGTTGGACAGCCAAGAGCCATGAAACCCAAAACGCGAAGGTTGACAAAATAAGGGTAACGGTCCAAAATCCTTTATTGGTTATGATGGCTAAAAGCGAAATAATTTTTGTGGAATTCCACGCTTCTTCTTCTCGCCAAATCCATCCCGGCGGAAAACCCGTTGTGCCGTTAAAATGATAAGCAATTCCTAAATTTCGCTTTGTCTCCCATAATTCCGAAAAATATGCTTCGGGGTTGGAATAAAATAAATCGGCCAGACAAGATGCTCCATCCCAATAAGCATTAATATCGCCTCCCCCTAAGAAAAACAAATAAACTAGGGCAAAAAGAAAAGCAAACAACACCTTAAACAACCAACCACTGTAATAATAGGGAAGCAAATCCTTGCTATCATAGCGTTTACGAACCCATCTATGGCCAAGAAAAATCAGTACTCCATAAATTACTAGAACAAAAATATCAACCGCCGATAAAGAAATATTTGAACTCAAGATTTATCGGTTTAGGTCATTCATGGTGGTATTTTTCTCCCTTAATTAAGGTACACGCTCGGTATAATTGCTCCAGAAAAACGGTTCGTACCATTTGATGGGAAAAGGTCATTTTTGAAAGCGATAATTGATCATTTGCGCGCTCATAGACGTTTTTTGAAAATCCAAAGGCACCTCCTACACAAAAATTGATACGTTTGAATGGCGCTTGGTATTTAACTTCCAACCAATTAGCAAAATCCACCGAAGTCATTTGTCTTCCCTTATCATCGAGCAACATCAGATAGTCGTCAGTTTCCAACTTCGACAGCAACAATGCTCCTTCTTTTTCTTTAAGTTGCTCGGTAGTAAGGGTTTTGGCGTATTTTATATCTGGAAG
>RFQF01000024.1 GCA_009925805.1 Flavobacteriia bacterium
GGATAAAGTAAATGGAGCTCCGAATTCTGCTGTGTTAAACGTCGCGGCGAACATGAATCGTTTTTTTCCGGGAGGAATTGGATTGTGTTTTTACAATGACGCCATTGGATTTTCACGTCAAAATAACTTATTGTTGAATTATTCGTATCCTATTTCTTTGGGTAATGCAGGAACCTTAGGTGTGGGTATTGGTGCAGGTATTATTTCCTATGCCATGAATCCTAATTGGATCCCGCCTCAAACGATGAATGACCCTTCGCTTCCCGGGACCAATTTTAGTGCAATTTCGTTGGACTTAAATTTTGGGCTATTCATGAAAGGAAACAATTATTATGCTGGAATTTCATCTACCCACTTGAGCCAGTCGGAGTTATTAGGTTCTTCCACTGGAGTAGGAACAGTTGGTTACAATACTGCAAGACACTATTATTTAATGGGAGGGTATAAAATGATGAATGTAGGCCCGGGAAATTTAGATTTTAACCTCATGGCACGGACGGATTTGGTGAAATATTCTTTTGACATCAATTCGCGTTATTTTATCAAAAAAGACGGTTCGGAATTGGGTTATTTGGGTTTGACCTATCGAACATCGGACGCTTTGGGAATCTTATTAGGATACAACGCCTTCAAGAATTTTACGGTTGGATATTCTTATGATTTAACGTTGAACAAATTATCCAGTATTTCTCGGGGTTCGCATGAGTTATTTGTGAAGTATTGTTATTATTTGCCCATTCCGCCGAAGACGTATTCAACGCATCCTC
Source organism: Flavobacteriia bacterium (assembly GCA_009925805.1). Classification (GTDB taxonomy): domain Bacteria; phylum Bacteroidota; class Bacteroidia; order Flavobacteriales_D; family Crocinitomicaceae; genus UBA952. The sequence continues at coordinate 768 of RFQF01000024.1, forward strand.
GATGGCTTGGAAATTAATGTAACCATTTTGAATGTTCTCTCGTTATAACCGAACGATAAAACCTGTAGCAAGTGTAGTTTGGAAATTAGCTAAGAACCAAAAAAGGATAAAATGAAAAAAGTCGTAGTATTAATTTTAGCTGTTGTTTTATTCGCGGCATGTGACCCAGTGGATGGTAACCTTGTGGGAGTTAAAGGTCGTACCAATTGGTATCCCGATGTACTTGGTCCAGGAAAAGTGCCTTATGGAATGGTATATATTCCCTCAGGTGCATTCCAAGCCGGACAAAACGATAAAGATATCATGGGACTTTATACTTCGCGAACTCGAACGGTTTCTATTCAAGCATACTATATGGACGCTTCAGAAATATCGAATAATGAGTATCGCCAGTTTGTCTATTGGGTTCGCGATTCGATTGCACGTGAAAAGTTATACCGTCGACAGTCAGGTGATGACGCAGAGCAATGGATAAATGTTCCTGAGGATTTTTTTCGTGAACCTTACCGCAGCATTATGGATATAGGTTCTGATGTGCTTGGAGGAAATAACGCTTTCGATCCTTTAAGTTCAGAAGGAGTTGAGGACTTAGATAAAGCATTTTTAGCGATTCTTGGATATAAGGGTCCATCAGGTAAACCAGATGCATTCGGTGTCGATAAGAAAAAGTTTACGGATGTTCTTAAGAAAAAAAGAGAGGAGATTGATATTACCATGAATAGTGACGAGGTATCAGCAATTCTTAGTGGTTATGGTAATAATAAATCGGGGAAAACCGACGATCAAAATAGTAAAGATAAAGCGAATCAAGAAAAGACTCTTAAGAGTGAAGGTGGAAGAATGGAAAATAGAAAATACTTCCAATTAAATTGGGAAACTCCGGTAGATTACTCCGATCCTGAAACTCAATTACTTCTATCCGATATGTATGTTTCGAATATAGAACGATTCTATAACAACAAGCAAATTGACACACGACTCTTGTTCTATGACTACTATTGGGTAGATTACAAAGAAGCCGCCAAAAGAGGTAAGGTAATGACCGCTAGCAATGGATTTACTAAATCATTGAACTCCATGGATCCAGCATCACGGCGCAATCCACTTTCGGCAAATGAAAAATCCAATGGTCTTCACAGAGCCACACTTACGAATGATGGGTCAATGGTGATGTATGACGGAACGGTTAAGCCCTTTGAAGATAACGGAGATACCACTGTCATTCCTAGATCCAAAGACGGAGACCCTTTGGTTAACCAGACGTATTTAGAAAACCCGGGACAAGACTTGGATTTAGGTTTTACCAATAGCAAAGGGCAGCATAATGCGCTTCGAGGTCATACGGATCGCAGCCGGTACATCATCAAAGAACGAATCAATGTTTATCCGGATACGTTATGCTGGGTGCGTGATTTTACCTATTCCTATCATGATCCCATGGCAGAAAATTATTTTTGGCATACTGCCTATGATAATTATCCTGTTGTTGGAGTAACATGGTGTCAAGCAAAAGCGTTTTCAATCTGGAGAACGCAATTATATCACAGTTGGTTATTGGCCGGGGGAGATCTTTATGTAAACGATTTTCGATTACCTTCTGAAATGGAGTGGGAACGAGCGGCGCGTGGCGATCTTGAGTTATCTCAGTATCCTTGGGGAGGCCCGTACATTAGAAACGCTAACGGTTGTTTCTTAGCCAACTTTAAGCCGATGCGCGGTAGATATTTCGAGGATGGAGGTTTCCATACCGTGAAAGTATATTCGTACAACCCGAATGCCTATGGATTGTATTGCATGGCGGGTAATGTGGCCGAATGGTGTAACAGCGCCTTTGATGAGTCAGCTTACGAGTTTACCCACGACCTAAATACGGAATATGTATACGACGCTCTGGATGACGATCCTCCGGTGAAAAAAAGAAAAGTCATTCGAGGTGGATCTTGGAAGGATGTAGGATACTATTTGCAAAATGGAACGCGTACCTATGAATATCAGGATACGGCTAAATGCTATATCGGTTTTAGAAATGTAATGACACACCTTGGAAGAGGCGGAAAAGATTTGGATGCTGAAAACGGCGAAGAAATCCAAATGGACATTCAATTAAAATAAAATCTGTAACAAGTAATTAAATCTAAGTTTAACGTTTAAAAATCAAAAATCATGGGAGCTAAAAAAGGAGGAATTGGGGCATGGATGGCAAAGCCAACGGGTAGAAAAGTAATGGGATACGCATTTGGTATAGGCGCTGCCGTAGTAATTCTTGGAGCCTTATTTAAAATTATGCACTGGCCGGGATGTAATCAGATGTTAATTGTTGGTTTGGGCACCGAAGCAGTTCTATTTACGTTAAGTTCCTTTCAACTTACCCACCCTGAACCGGATTGGTCCGTTTATTATCCGTATGCATACCCTGAAAATGAACGTCATCGTGGTTACGATGAAAAAGGAGGAAATGTAGTAAAATGGGATTCCGATGATGTAAATCCTTTGGCAATTAGTGGTGGTGGATCGGGAGCCGGTCAAGATTTCGGCGCTAAAATAGATGCCATGATGGAAAAAGCGGGTGTGAACCAAGCCTTATTTGATAAATTAGGAAATGGCATTGCGCAGTTGCACACTACGGCTGAATCGTTGAAAGGAGTAGCGAATGCTGCTGGAGCCTCCGATGCCTATGTGAACGCGCTCAACGAAGCTGCTACGAATATTTCAAAACTTTCAGATTCTTATGAAGCCGCCTCCAAAAACGTTGCAGGAATCACCGTGGACGGAACAGCAGTTCAAGATTTTGGAATGCAAATTACCACCGCAGCCAATAATTTGAAAGAATTGAACGCGAGTCTTGCAGGAGTAGGATCGTTACAAACCGTAATGAATAGCCTATCTGAATCGGCGGATGACACGAAAGCCTATGCTAGCAACATGAAAGTTCTCGCTAAGAATTTAGAGGACTTGAACAGCGTATACGGAAATATGCTGCGTGCAATGGGTAAGTGATTTTAGGTTAAATATCAATACTTAAAAAAAGAAAGAAATGGGAGGAGCTAAGGAAACCCCAAGGCAGAAGATGATTTCGATGATGTACATCGTACTTACAGCACTTTTGGCCTTGAACGTATCAAAACAAATTTTGGATGCTTTTGTGGCCATTGAGGCGAACATTCAAAAAGGTGCCTTGACGCAATTGCAGCGCGGTGATGATTTGAAAGGTGAGCTCAAAAGTGAACTTGCAACCTCAAAAAGTGCGGATGAAGCGGAAAAACGTAAGAAGATTGAAAACGCTTTGAAGTCCATCGCTGAAATTGATAAAGAAGCGCAGGTGGTTATTAAAAACATTGATGACGCAAAATTGTTGCTTTTAGAAAAATTAGGCGAGCTACCTGCAGGTACTCCTGCAACACCTGATGCTCCTGATAAAATTCTTTGGGTAAAATATAGCCCTAACCAGCCATTGCTACCATCCAAGTTAAACTTAACCGCCCTTCAAGCGAAGGATGAGTTTGATACTCCAATGCGTGAATTAGGAATTGTTGAACTCGAAGAAATCGATAAAAATGGAGTTGGAATGGCGAAATTATGGCTGCCTTACAAAGGTTTTCGTAAAAGGTTGGTTGAAATTTGTGGTACCTATTCTTTACCAGATAAATCCTACAAAGTAACAATCAACGGATCGGTGGATAAGTTTAAAGACAATAAAGATTTGGAGTCCCAAGTTGGGGCACTGATCAGTAAAGGAAATAAAGTAAACGAGGCTGAATTACCTGAATTGGTTACTATATATTCGGAATTAACCAAAATGGAGTTAGATAAATACGGTCACGACGGTGACATTCAGGAGAATGTACATTGGTTGGGAAGAACTTTTTTCCATGCGCCCATGATTGCAGCCTTAGCGTCTTTGTCCACGTTGCAATATGAAATCTTAGCAGCTCGTGCAAAAGCGGTTGGCTTAATAAAGAGTAGAATTTCAACAGGTGAATATTCATTTAATAAAATCTCGGCGTTGGCAAGACCTTCCGTCGCTGTAGCATCCTCAGGGGATAAATTCGAGGTTTATATATCCATGGCCGCTTATGATACGGATAAACCGCCAGTGTTAAAAGCTGGTTATCCTGGGACATTAAAGGAAATTAAGGACGGTGTAGCAACATTGGAACTTACCGCTTCAGGTTCAAATGAAATGACAATCTCTGGTACCGTAGGGATTGCGAATAAAATGGGATCCATGAAATGGGAAGAATTTAATACGAAAATATTCATTGCTGAAAAGGGGGGTGGGTCTATCGGTTTACCCCTTCAAACGGCGCTTTATGCAGAATGGGATAATAAAATTACGGCATCTGCGGGTGGTTCCAATATAAAGTCGATGACAGTGTCTTGCAATGGGAAAAATTGTCCAAAGGTTGGAGGATATTATGTTGCCCGTGTCACTCCTTCTAAGGATGGAGCTACAATTATCGTGAATGCCAAAGATAAAGATGATAAACCAGTTACATTTAAACAATCCTTTCCAATTCGTCCATTTCCGGAGCCGACTATATTAACTGCTTCCCTCTCTGCAAAAGGAGGGCCGATTTATGTAGGTCTCCCTCCTGGAGCGGTTATGCAAGGAGTACAGTTTATAATTACTGAAATGAAAGTAGGTTCTACCAAGGTATCGGGTAATATAGTTCCTGCTAATGCGTTACGTGCGTTTTCACCAGGTTCAGTGGTAGGAATTTATGGTTCTGCGAAACGTGCAGACACTGGGAAAATGACCACATTTAAAGGATCTATTCAAATTCAATAAAAATAATATGATGATGCGATTTCTCGTTTTAATTTCTTGGACGTTTTATGCGGGATGGGTGTTAAGTCAAAATGGTACCGATATCCAACGAGGTCCTGCCAATATGCCTGCGGATGGTATTATTGACGGAGTGGTGGTTAAGGAAGAGGTACCAGTTCGTTCGCGTATTGAATATGAGTTCGTGCGCGAATCAGATTACGTATGGTCAAAGCGCATTTTTTCTCGAATTGATGCTCGTGAGAAAGCAAACCATAAACTATTCTTACCCTACGATAAGTTTACGAAAGAATTTACCCAAAATCCACCGAAAAATGCGGCGGAAATGATGGATCACAAGGGGTGGATAAGAAATCAATCTAGATTAAGTTTGTGGTCCATTATTTTGCAACATTTAATGAATGGTGATCTTTCTATGTTTTTTGTTGCAGATACCAATGATTTTAATTTCGCTAAGGAGGATGGATATTCTTTTAAGTATCGTTTAAATCGATATAATGCTGACAAGGATAAAAACTCATATTACAGCCAAAACACGAATTATTCAAAACATATTGTTGATCGTTGTGGTGGGTTTTTTGAAGGAACTCCGTTGGACGGAATGTATCAAGGGCAAGGGAAGGTATACATGACAGACTATATGAATTATAAAACCTTTAAGGATTGGACAGATAATTATATTAAAACGGATTACGATGCCAATAATATCGGTGCACAGTGGCAGCCGGATATTAAAACCAAAATGGCCGATCCTTCTTTTGAAAAATCGTGGAACAAAGCACAGGCGAAAGCGTTAAAAACCAACGCGGATGTTTCTCTGCTGTCTGAAGATTTGACGTTTTTTGTTTCCTCCGAATTAATCACAGCATTTAATATTAAAGAAGATTGGTTTTTTGACAAAGAACGGTCTGTTTTAGATAAACGTATCATTGCTATTGCCCCAGTTGCGAAATTTACCCTTGACACAGCTAAAGTTTCAAAACGAGGCGGATTGATTATGATAGATCCTTATGCAAATCCTCCAACATTGGTTGCTAGTATTAGTGGGGCAAAAACTCCCGTAAATGCATCAACGCCAACGGCTGAATTTGAAATGTTTTGGTTGTATTTTCCGCAGCTAAGGAACGTGATGGTAAATTACTATGTGTACAATGAGCAAAGCGATGCGCAATGGATGTCCTTTGATGATTTCTTTTGGAAGCGCTTATTTTCTGGACAAATTTACAAGGCAACAGATCAATTCGATCGCGATATTGAAGACTATCGCTACGGCGTGGATGCCCTGTATGAGGCCCAGAAAATCAAGGAAAGTATGCGTACTTGGGAAACCGATCTATGGCATTATTAAATAAAAAGTAAGATTTTGATACCCCGGCGTTCGTCGGGGTTTTTTTTTGCATTTCTTCCTCCGTTTAAGTATTTTTAGCAAAAAATCTGTAGCATGAAACATTTTACCCTAATCCTTCTGTCGATATTCCTTGTCGGCTATTCCTTTTCTCAGAATATGGCTCTTCCGCAATTCCATCCCGGAGTGTTGATGTTTCAATTGAAAGGGGATATCCGTCCAAATTCCCAGAATCTTAAGCAAAAAGATCCCAACATGTTTGACCTGGAGGAAGACCTGCAAGATTACCCCTTTTTAGCGAGTATTTTTCAGGATGCCCATGTTACGCGCCTTGAACGTCCTTCTTACTTTACCTACAAGTCTTCGTTAATGAATATTTACCGTATCTATTTCACGGATGACGCTCACATCAACGAATACATGAGCCAGCTGGCAAAAGTGGCCGAAGTAATGTATGCCGAGAAAGAACCCATTTACTCCACCGGGTTTATTCCGAACGATCCCAACCATACAGGAACAGATAAATGGTATCATACCTTAGTGGGATCTGAAAACGCATGGAATATTACCCAAGGAAATAATCAAGTAAAAGTGGCAATCGTTGATAATGCGGTTTTTGCCACGCACAGCGATTTAACCACCTTTAAACAATACGATGTTGCAGATAATGATAATAATGCAACGCCGCCTTTAACCTATTCGCAAGACCAAGGATGGTCGCACGGCACCCACTGTGCTGGTTTGGCCACCGCAGACATCAATAATTCCATTGGTATTGCGAGCCTTGGAGGAAATGTAGAGCTTATCGGTGTAAAATGTACTCCCAACAGTGCTTCCTCTTCCGGTTCCGTTTACTTTGGTTACGAAGGAGTTCAATGGGCGTGCGCAAATGGAGCGCATGTCGTGAGCATGTCCTTTGGTGGCCCAAGTCCTTCTCAAGCATTTCAAACCCTCATTAATGCCTATCCAAACGTGGTGTTCTTAGCTGCAGCTGGTAATAGCAATGTGACCACCTTAAATTATCCTGGAGCTTACAACAACGTGATTTGTGTAGGTTCGGTTGACGCCACCGATCAACGCTCCAGTTTCTCCAATTATAATGGCGCCACACCTTATGTAGATATTGCCTCACCAGGAGGGTATTCCAACGGAGGGTTATTGAGCACGGTTTATACCTCCAACGGGAACGGGTACGCCAAAATGGCTGGAACTTCCATGGCCACTCCCTTTGCTGCCGGCCTTGTAGGATTAATGCTCAGCGTAAACCCTACCTTAACCCCGGCTCAGGTACTGAATTGTTTAATCAGCACTGGCGTTAACATTAATCAAAACATAGGGCCAAGAATTAATGCTTTGGCTGCCTTGCAATGCGCCTCTCAAGGGCTCACACCTGGAGCACCAATTGCCAACTTTTTCGCCATTCCAACCAACATTTACGAGGGAGATTCCGTAAAATTTTACCCAAATTGTGCTTCGGGGGGAAATGCTATTACCTCGTATCAATGGAGTTTTCCCGGAGGTACGCCCTCAAGCTATTCGGGAGCGAATCCACCCTATATTTCGTATGCTGTAGCTGGAACGTATAATGTAACCCTAACCGTTACGAACTCGCAATCTTCCGACGTTGAAACCAAATCGAGCTACATTACGGTAAATGTTCCGCCTTACGGAAATTGGATCGTACAAAACTCCGGTTTTGCTGCCGCCTCGCGCGGTATCAATTGGATCTCCATTGTGGATCAAAATGTGGTTTGGGCCACGGCCTACGATGGAAGTGGTGCGAATGCCAATGTGCAACAATTTACAAAAACCACCAACGGAGGAACCACTTGGACTCCAGGGAACATCAACGTGGGCAACGCCGCCTTGGGGATTTCAATGATTCAAGGGATTTCCTCGAGTGTAGCTTGGTTGGCAGCCTTTCCAAACGGGGCTGGCCAGTTAGGAGGCATTTGGAAAACCACCAACGGGGGTAGCACGTGGACAAAACAAACTACCGCCTCCTTCAATAATGCGTCTTCTTTCACCAATGTACTCCATTTTTGGGACGCCAACGAAGGATTCTGCATGGGCGACCCCATCAACGGCGAATTCGAAATTTACCGTACGGTAAACGGTGGAACCAATTGGACCTTAGTTGCAGGAGCTAATATACCCAATCCGTTAACCGGTGAGTTTGGGTATACCCGACAAATTGAAGTGGTAGGAAATAACGTGTGGTTCTCTACAAATAAAGGCAGGATCTTTCATTCTACCGACAAAGGGGCAACGTGGGTGGTATACACTTCACCCATTTTAGATTTTGGGGGCGCGAACATTAGCGGTGTTTTTTCCTTTTCGTCACCAACAGTTGGGTATATCGTAACGAACGGAGGAGCTGTTTACAAAACCACAAATGCGGGGTCAACTTGGTTGCAATTGGCTACAACGGGCCTTGTTTATACTACCGGATTATGTGCTGTTGAAAATTCAAACACCTTATTTTCTACAGGTGCTGCCACCGGAGGATCGGGGTCTTCTTATTCACTGGATGGTGGTTTAACTTGGACACAAATTGATAACGTGCAGCATACAGTTTGCGAATTTACAAGCGCTTCCATCGGTTGGTCTGGGTGGTTTAATACCAATGCCACCACCAACGGAATGTGGAAATGGAACAACCTATCGAGCCCTTTAAATGTGCAGTTTTCGGGAACACCTTCTACGGTTTGTGTGAACACCCCAGTTCAATTCAACGATTTATCCACAGGAGCCACAGTGAACTCATGGAATTGGAGTTTTCCCGGAGGTACACCTTCAACCTCCAACATTGCCAACCCAACCGTTTCCTATGCGCAACCCGGGGTTTATGCCGTTTCTCTTACCGTCAGTGATGGAAATTATTTAGGTAGTTTTCAAGATACAGCCTATCTTACGGTAGAAACCTTACCTGCCACACCTTCCGCAATCGTCGGTAATGCCAATGCCTGTCCCAACGCGGTGGAAACCTATTCGGTTACCAACAACCCTTCGGCTTTCTATAATTGGACTTTCCCTGGAACTTGGCAAGGGATGAGCACCACCAATTCCATTTCCTTAACGTTTGACAATACCCCGGGCGTTTTATCAGTAACGGCGGATAATTCTTGTGGGGCAAGTCAAGCTTCCACGCTAAACATTGCTTTGGGATCAGCACCGATGGCTGGCTTTACTTACACATTAAACGGTGGAACGCTTTCAACAACCAATACTTCCCAAAACGCCAACGCCTATGTGTGGGATTTCGGTGATGGAACCACTTCAACTCAAGTTCAACCCAGCCACACCTATAATTCTGTTGGAACGTTTACCATTACCCTTATTGCCACCAACGCATGCGGTGGTGCAGATACAACAACCCAGGTATTGGAGGTGCTGGGAACGTCGGAACTGTTTGGTGCGATGTTCAAGGTATTTCCTAACCCTAATAATGGAACCTTCACCGTCGAGGGGCTAAGCAGTATGCTTGGTCAAGAAGTTGAAATTTTGGATGTGGCAGGAAGAAGGTTGCTTACACAGACCTTGAGTGAATCCACCATCGTCTTGGAACTTCCCTCGGCCACGAATGGCTTATACTTCGTTCGGGTGGGAAAAAGACTTATGCCTTTGAGCATTCAACATTAATGCATGACAGAAATTGGCGACAGAATCAGTTTCGTAGATCACGGAACGAAGACCACCATCGTTATTTTGCCTAAAAAACAAGCGTGGGCGATTGCAGCTATGGGGGCATGGTTGGCAATGTGGCTTACCATTGGCTTTACCTGTATTTGGGCGCTATTCGTGTTATTGCTCAAAGACCAGGAAAAAATCATTCTATGGGTGTTTCTCACCTTTTGGTTGTATTATGCTTTTCGGGTCGCGCGATCTTTTCTATGGCTGCTTTGGGGTCAGGAAATGCTCAAGATTGACGAACTTGGCATGCATCTTAAAAAGTCGATAAAGAAATACGGAAAATGCATTCCCTACTATTATGAAAACATTAAAGGTCTTACCTATATTGTTCCTGAAGAAAGATCGTTTCAAAGTGTATGGGAATCCTCTCCATGGATTCAAGGCGATGACCGATTCAGCTTCGAGTATTTTGGAAAATTGATTAAATTCGGAAAGAAATTGACCGAAAAGGAAGCGCGATTGCTCTCCCAGGTTATCGAAAAGAAAATGCGAAAACACGCTAAATAATACCCTATGTACGGAATTATACACGAATACCTATCCCGCGAATTAGCCGCCATCGAGGAGAACGGATTATTGAAACGCGAGCGAATCATTACCACGCCGCAAGGGGCAAACGTACACGTGAGTTCAGGCGAGGATGTCGTGATCATGTGCGCCAACAATTACTTAGGGCTTTCTTCGCATCCTGAGGTGGTTCAGGCGGCCAAGGACGCCTTAGATACGCATGGCTTCGGCATGTCATCCGTGCGCTTTATCTGCGGTACGCAAGACATTCATAAAACCTTGGAGCGTAAAATTGCGGAATTCTACGGGACCGAAGACACCATTTTATACGCCGCAGCCTTCGATGCGAACGGTGGCGTTTTTGAGCCATTATTTAGCGATCAGGATGCCATCATCAGCGATGAACTAAACCATGCCTCCATCATTGACGGCATTCGCCTTTGTAAAGCCCAGAGATACCGTTACAAGCATTCAAACATGGAAGACTTGGAGGAACAATTGAAGGCGGCCCAAGCCCAACGCTTCCGCATCATTGTTACCGACGGGGTGTTTTCCATGGACGGAGATTTGGCTAAGATGGACGAAATTTGTGCGCTTGCCAATAAATACGATGCGTTGGTGATGACCGATGAGTGCCACTCAGCAGGTTTTATTGGAAAAACAGGCCGTGGAGTACCCGAGCATTTTGGCGTTATGGACCAGGTAGATATCATCACCGGAACCCTTGGAAAAGCGCTTGGAGGAGCCATGGGGGGATACACCACCGGAAAAAAAGAAATCATTGAAATGCTGCGCCAGCGATCCAGGCCTTATTTATTCTCCAATTCCCTTGCGCCTTCCATTGTGGGGGCAAGCATCAAAGTGTTTGATTTATTGAGCAAAACCACCGAATTACGCGATCGCTTGGAGGAAAATACGTTGTATTTTAAAGCGAAAATCAAGGAAGCAGGATTCGATATCAAACCCGGCGATTCGCCTATTGTTCCCATTATGCTCTATGATGCGGCCTTGTCGCAACAATTTGCCAATGAATTACTTCAAGAAGGCGTTTATGCCATCGGGTTCTTTTATCCAGTGGTTGCCAAAGGCCAAGCGAGGATCAGAACCCAAATTTCTGCGGCCCATACCCGAGGGGATTTAGATAAAGCCATCGCTGCGTTTATCAAGGTGGGAAAAAACCTAAAGGTTATCGAGTAAATTAATGGTGCACCTCTCCGATGTCATCCGGATGGTGTTTGTGCTTAAACAACACAGCAAATAATACGGCTACGACTAAGGCATAAGCGGCAAAACAAAGCCAAATAGAATCCCACTGTTGCACGGTGAGTGCCTTTGATAAGGTGCCGTCCGCATGAATCGAAGTATCCTTAAGTAAGGCTTTCATGAGGGGATGCTTTGCAGAACTCTCAAAATGCGCATAGACCTGGTTCGCAGTGGTAAGTTTTTGGGTAAAAAACGCATCAATCAGCCGTCCGCTTATGGCGCTTCCTAGAATGGCCCCAAAACCGTTGGTCATCATCATAAACAGGCCCTGAGCAGAACTTCTTTTCGCTTCACTTACCGACGAATTGACGAACAAAGATCCGGAAATATTGAAAAAGTCAAAGGCCATTCCGTAAACGATACATGACATGATTATCATCCATAAAAGGTCTCCAGGATTTCCGAAAGCGAACAATCCGAAGCGGAGTACCCAAGCTAACATGCTTATGAGCATGACTTTTTTAATACCAAAACGCTTCAAGAAAAAGGGAATGGCCAAAATAAACAGGGTTTCTGAAATTTGTGAAATGGACATGATGACCGTAGAATGTTGAACTGCAAACGATGCTGCATATTTCGGATAAGATTCAAACGTGCTTAAGTAGGTGTCCCCGTACATGTTGGTGAGTTGCAAAGCGCATCCGAGTAGCAGGGAAAACAAAAAGAACAACAGCATTTTATAGTTGAGCATGAGCTTAAAAGCGTCTAATCCAAGAAGTTGAATGATGGATTTTCCTTCATTACTATCCTTTTTTGGAGGGCATTTTGGCAGGAAGAAACAATAAACGGCTAAACCAAGGGAGCATAAAGCGCTAATATAGAATTGATTGGCTGACGCGCTGTTTCCGGTAAGGTCGGTTACCCACATAGCAGCAATAAATCCTATCGTGCCAAATACCCGGATAGGAGGAAAGGTTTTGACAGGATCTAGTTGGTATTGTCCCAGCACACTGTAGGATACCGAATTGGACAACGCGATGGTAGGCATATAGAAAATCATGGCCACCAAGGTAACCCAGAAAAAAACGTTAGGATCTGATACGATCGGAAGGCATGCAAGGGTGATTCCGCTTAATGCATGCAAGCAACCCAACAAGCGTTCTGCGTTCATCCATTTATCCGCTACGATTCCCATTAAGCTGGGCATGAACACCGAGGAAATCCCCATGGTGGTGAAAATGGCTCCGAATTCAGTAAAGGACCAATGCTTGGTCACGGTGCAGTATTTTCCAACAGTAATTAACCAAGCGCCCCAGACAAAGTACTGAAGAAAGCTAAGTATGGTTAATTGAATTTTAAGATTGGTGCGATTTGAGGTTAAGCCATTGTTTCCCATGGCTTGAAATTACTGTTTTTTTCGCTTATTGATTTCATCTCGGAGCTTCATTGCCTTTTCGTAGTCCTCATTCTCCAAGGCTTGGGCTAAATGCTGCTCCAGTTCTTCTAAGGTTACAATATCCATTTCCTCTTCTTCTGAATCAAAATCATACGTTTCTTCCTCTTCTTCCGGCACTTCAAGGTCCTCTTCACGCCGCTCGTTGATATGGCTTACTTCTTCTAATACTTTTTCGGTAGTGTAAATTGGGGCGGAAAATCGAACGGCAATGGCCACCGCATCGGAAGAGCGCGCATCCACATTAACCTCCATTCCATCGTGGAGTACTACTATGTTGGATTTAAAGAGCCCTTCATGAAACTCATGAATGATAATTTCTTTAACACGTGCATTTACAATCCCGAAAAACGAAACGAATAAATCGTGGGTCATGGGTCGATTTGGTGTCATTTTTTCCAAAGCTAAGGCGATGGCCTGGGCTTCAAACCCTCCAATAAGAATAGGCATTCTCCTGCGACCTCCAACTTCCTTCAAATCCAACACATACGACCCAGATTGCGTTTGGCTATATTCAATACCCCGGATTTCGAGCAAAATTTTTCTCATAATTTGCTATGAATTTGCTCGGAATTTTTTGACAGCTTCGGTGAGTCTGGGAATCACATCAAAAGCATCTCCAACCACCCCGTAATCCGCTGCCTTGTAAAATGGAGCTTCTGCATCGGGGTTAATTACTACAATCACTTTGGAACCGTTCACTCCAGCAAGATGTTGGATGGCACCTGAAATTCCAACAGCAATGTATAAGTTAGGTCTAATGGCAACTCCGGTTTGGCCAACATGCTCGTGATGGGGTCTCCATCCAATATCGGCGACCGGTCGTGAGCAGGCAGTTGCAGCGCCTAAGGCTTCGGCAAGCGCTTCAATCATGCCCCAATTTTCGGGACCCTTAAGTCCTCTACCGGCTGAAACCACCAATTCTGCTTCAGGAAGCGGAATCGTTCCCTCGGGTTTTTTCACGGATAACACCTTGATTTTGGGGCTGCCAACCGCTTCTTCTACCTCGTTTACCGGGCAATTTGAGCCCATAGCTTCAGGGGCTACACTGTTGGGAAGTAGGGAAATGATGCGTTGAGTCGTGTGCGTTTTTACAAATCCAAAGGCTTTTCCTGAGAAGACATTTACTTTGATGGATCCGTCCGTTTCAGGTAAGGAAACTGCTCCCGAAACCAATCCTGCCTTTAAACGAACCGATAAACGAGGCGCTATTGCTTTTCCGGTGAAGTCATGGCTGAAAACGATATTTTCAACCCCTGCACTGTGGTTAGCAATCCAATGCGCAAGGTTTTGGTCATCGTTTTCCGTAATAGCACGATTAACTACCACATCGGAGGCACCATAAATACCGAGGGTGCTTAGCGCATCGTTGCTAAGGGTGCCCGATGCCAAAACGGTAACGGTTCCACCGAGTTTTTTGGCATAACTCACGGCCTCGAAAGAAGCCTTGGTTAAAGGGCCATTTGCCTGAATATACACTGTGTTTTTCATGGTTAGATCACTTTAGCTTCACTATGCAATAGGGCCACAAGTTCATCCATGTTGTTCGCATCGATGAGCTTTACGCCGGACTTCGCCGCTGGACTGG
>RFQF01000231.1 GCA_009925805.1 Flavobacteriia bacterium
CAACGTTACGATGAATGCAGGGATGTGCACCACATATCAAATCCTTTAGTAAATAATGTAATTAAATTAAAACGAAAATTATGAAAACTATTATTCTAGTAACAGTTACTTTTTTTTCTTTTCAATTGCTTTCTCAACAGGAACTTGTGATAAATGGAAGTTTCGAACAAGGTGAGCAAGGATGGGATTTTACCGCTTCAACAGATGCCTACGCAGATACGGGGTTGTGCGTTGCAAGCAACGGAGAAAGTTATCTATGGTTCGGTGATTATTTAGAATTGACAGGACTTGATTCAATTGCCGATTTTGTGTTTCAGGATGTACATTTGCCCGCAAATTTAAATCATGCAGAATTTTCTTTTTATTGGTCAGGTGGTTCTGATGAGCAAGACAATGTAATTGATTATGACTGGTTATATTTTGGTTTGTTGGATGCGAATGGAAATGACATCTACGCTGATTCGATTTCAAATGCGGATATGGATACTAGCATAACAGCGGCCGATTGTGACCCACTATGGTACCTGCAAGGATTTACCATTCCATCGCAGTATGCAGGTCAAACAATTTCAATTTATTTTGCTGCATCCACAGATGATATCAATCCAACATTATTTCGAGTGGATGAGGTGAGCATTCTTTCTTTCACGTCGAACGGATTGAATGAAAACACTCTTAGTTCATTTGTTCTTTCCCTGACCTAAAGGTCAGGGTTTTTTTTACCTCAAACAGAATCCCATCACGGCTTCGAAAAACAAATCCGGTTGTTCTGCATGAAGCCAATGGCCTGCGTTTGGGAGTGTTTCAAGGGTGGAATCGGGGAACAGGTTTTCAAGGGACGCTTCGTCCTCGGGCAAGATGTAGTTGGACAACTCCCCCCGCAAAAATAAGGTGGGAGTCCAGCAAATGGTCTGCGGCAAGGCGGCTAATATCTCGGGCATCTCGCGCTCTAAAACTTCAACATTCATGCGCCAACCTAATCGCCCTTTTTCAACCCAATATACATTTTTCAACAAAAATTGACGCACCCCGGGAGCTTCAATATGCTTGCACAAAAGATTTTCCGCCTCACTTCTACTCCGAAGTTTCGATAAATCCAAGGCATGAATTCCCGCAAGAATGTGTTGGTGGTGCATTGGATAGGCCTTAATGCCCATGTCGGCAACGACCAATTTTTCGATCAGCTTTGGATACCGTTGGGCAAGACGCATCGCTACTTTACCCCCCATGGAATGCCCTACTACGACGGGGGTTGATATCTCATGAACCGAAACGAATTCGGCAACATCGGTTGCCATGGAATCGTAGGTGTGTTCTTCATTCCAAGGGGAACGTCCGTGATTTCTTAAGTCCAAACAATGCACTTGAAAAAACGATCCAAACCGCTGCGCCAAACTGTGCCAGTTATCGGAGGAACCAAAAAGACCGTGTAAAATGATTAAGGGTTTCCCTTCCCCGTAAACTTGGTGGAACAACTCCATCGTATGGTGATTAACGCAACCTAGTGGAAGACAATACCTTGAATTGCCCTTCATTGGTACGCTCAATGAGGCTTTTCATTTGCGCCATGTCGATTTTGGTACTGTCGAATTCCGCCACGATCAGCTGCGAGGTTGCGTCTTCCTTAAAATCAATGTTGACCTTGGCGACCGAGCCACTGTGCATGAGATCCTTTCGGATGGCGCCACCACACCCCATCTTACACACCATTCCCTCTACCATAAATGCTGCTGAGGCATTTCCAACCACTTGTTTAGGAGTGTCCTTAGAGGAATTGTTGGTTGGGTTCTTGACTTCGTTCTTTGTCGGTTGGCAGGCAGCGAGTACCAGCCATAAAAAGGAAATAAAAAGGAGCGTTTTCATTTGTAACTTTTTACAAAGATACGTCGTTCTTTCGGTATTACTTTTTATACATCGATTTTTCTTACCATGATGCGCATTCAGAGCGTTGCTGTTTTTTGCCTTGTTGTATGCTTTGTG
>RFQF01000232.1 GCA_009925805.1 Flavobacteriia bacterium
ACAACAAGCGACAGGCATTGATTGATCAAATGCGCGACTTGGAGCACGCCAACGATACGGTAACGCACACCATTTTCATTGAACTAGGTAAAAACTTTATTACGCCGTTCGATCGTGAGGATATCCATGCTTTGGCAAGTGCCTTGGACGACGTTGCCGATTATATCTACGCGTCGGGTAAGAAAATCAACTTTTACAAACTTGACCCTATTTCGGACGAAGGGGTTCAAAAAAGTGCAAAGATCATTTTGGAGGCTGTTCTTTCGCTAAAACAAGCCTTGATGGAACTGCGCAATCTGAAAAACACCCAAAAAATAATTGACAATATCATCAAAATAAACACCGCTGAAAATGAAGCTGATGCCGTATTCGATTACAGCATTGAAGCGCTTTTCGAATCCAATGCCGATGCCAAAGAGCTCATAAAACGACGCGAACTTTATATGGTTTTGGAAATGGCCACGGATAAATGTGAAGATGCAGGCAATGTAATTGAGTCCATTGTTGTTAAATTCGCATAGAAAAACATGCTCACCTTATTAATCGTTGTTGTTGTTATTGCGTTACTGTTCGATCTAGTGAACGGTTTTCACGACGCCGCAAATTCCATTGCAACGGTTGTTTCCACCAAAGTACTCACGCCTTTTCAAGCCGTCCTTTGGGCCGCCTTTTTTAACATCGTTGCCTATTGGGTATTCGACATGAGTGTTGGTAACACTGTAGCCAAAACCGTCGATAATACGGCGATTGATTTGTGGGTGATTTTTGCCGGATTGATGGCAGCAACGGTTTGGAATCTCCTTACGTGGTGGTTGGGCATCCCCTCTTCTTCATCCCATACCCTTATCGGTGGATTTGCCGGTGCAGCCGTGACCCATGTGGCAATCCAAACAGGGTCGTTCGAAAAGGGCTTTGGCGTTATTGCTGGACAAGAAATTCTTACCATCATCTTTTTCATCTTTTTGGCGCCCATCATTGGGGGAATCATTTCTTACATCATTACTGTGGCTACCATTGCCCGAAATTATTGGAATAAAATGCTGGTGATTTTGGTATTGTCCGCCATTACCTTAACCGGTATTTGGTACATGATGGAATACATGGACGTTAAACCCATCATGCTCTACATTGTGGGGGCCATGATTACGGTGTTCATTGCGGTGTATACCTACCATTATGTTGCATTTAGAAATCGTCCTTCGGCCCTTCGCGAAGCCGAAATGCACAAAAAACTGCAGTTACTTTCTTCCGCAGCATTTTCTTTGGGACACGGGGGGGCAGATTCTCAGAAAGTCATGGGGATTATTTGCGCTGCTTTACTCGTTTATGGCAACCATGTTCGAAAAGAAGGCACTGACAAATCCTTGGATTCAAAATTAGCGATTACCGAATTGGTTCAAATTGAATTTCACAATGCCTCAGGAAAATTGGAAAAATACAAGCCCGAATACGCGGTAGTTAACGGCCAATTATACTATGTAAATCATCATCAACTGGTGACGGCTCAGGGAATCGCAATCTACGATGAAAAAGGAAAGGCCTTGGTAAATGCATCCCAACCCATTCCTCCTTATCAAACCCTGAAAGATTCCTTGCATAAATTGGAAGTGTACCTTAATGGGAAAAACTTATGCGACGCCCAAAGCAAAGAAACGATATTCTTTAAGGATACGTTAAATCAACAGTATACGCGCAAGGCCCTCTTTGCCAGTGTGGTAAACCCAAAGGGAATCCTGAAACCAAAATATAAAATCAAAACGAAAGTGCATTCGGAAACGATGCCTTTTTGGATTGCTTTTGGATGTTACTTCATGATAGGCTTGGGAACTTTAATGGGTGGATGGAAAATTGTAAAAACCATGGGATCCAAAATCACCAAAGTGACCCCGCTCGAAGGGGTATGTGCGGAAACCGCGGGTGCGTTGACCTTATTTACAGTATCCAATTTTG
>RFQF01000233.1 GCA_009925805.1 Flavobacteriia bacterium
GTTGAAGTTTTCATGCCAAAAAGTTTAAGGTTATGCACTCAAAACGCATTGGCTCATTGCTGGTTGCTTTGCGCTTGAATTTAATGAATAATTGCCCTTTTTGGTTGAATGAAATTCGGGATCGAATGAAAGTTGCATCAAATTGACCGTGCTTATTTCGCGGAATATGACCCTGTTAACCTAAGGCTCTTTATTTAAACCTTTTTGTAAGCGAATCTTGTATAGCATTCATTTCTTCTTCGGTGAAAGTGCTCGATTCCCAAGATGCGCGTTCCTTTGGTGGTAAGGATAGAAGATAATACGCAAATGCCCGTTGATAAGGATTATAGCCTTCCTCTTGGGTGGAGTCCGTTACAACTTTAGGGCTGGAATAAGAAGTTCTTCTTGATAGGGAAAGGTTATGGCTTCCGCAAGCTGCAATCAAGAAAGTCCCAAGAAGGAAAGAAAAAATATAGCTTCTTTTCATGAGGAAAAATTGCGGTATTCGTGTTATTCATCTTTTTTAAAGTGCTTCAGTACAATGGGCTCTTTGGGAATGGTAAATTTTCCTCGTTCGATGAAGAACACATCCGCGAACTCTTTCTTTTGTTCGGGAGTCCAGCTTGCAGCGGCTTCAGCAAGTACTTCTAACGATTTACTTAAGGAATCTTGGGCATTCAGTGGAGCAATCAAGTTGGAGGTTGAAGGGGCGGTTTGGGAATATCCAGACCCATTCAGTAGCAATAACGAGGGGATGACAAAAACCTTAAGCATAAGTGAAATTTGATGAGAAAACCAAGGTTTGAGGGTATAGTTACAGTATTTTCATTTAGAAAACATTCAGGTTAACATAGATTATGGTAGTAAAAATCCAATAATTCGTTCATCATCTGTGTGTGCTCTTCTACGGTTGGATGTTTATCATAACCTGATCGGTAAACCCCTTGAAAAGCAAAGAAGTGGATCCTTGTATCTTGGGTTAATTTAAAATTCCGAACGACTTGTTGTATGCTGGCGTTCATGCGTTGTTTATCTTCGATCGTGGCCATCGGGCTATTACAACAGATAAAAGTGGTATAAGGATAAAGGCCTCTTAATTTTTTGAGAAAAGATAAATAAGCTTGCTCAAAAAGCGGTGCATTTTGGAGTTTATCGTTTTGCCCTAAAACAATAAAAACTAAATCCGGTATGGGTTGTTTTTCAAAGGTCCAAGGGTTTAATTCGGTAGCGAATCCTTGATTTTTGTACACCTCAGGCATACTGTATGGTAGGTTACAGCAACTAGAGTACATGCCAATGCCTGAAACGGAACTCAGCATCCAATCGGCCTGGAGCTTTCGGCTCAATTGAGCACCATAACTCATAAATGCGTTATGATAAGCGTACCAGTTTCCTTTCCCGAAAGGGGTTTGGCTATTATCGGAGCCATTCCCACAGGTAATGGAATCACCGATGAACTCAAAGAGTTTTTTAGCCTGTTTTGTCGAAAGTAATTGTTCACAACGAATTCCGCGGATGCCAATGTACCCAATGGACGCTTCGGTTGCTTTACAAATTCGAATGTGGTGTATTCCCTGCCTCGGCGTAATTCGAAGGGTGGGGTTCTTCCCCCATAATTTCAAGCGAACCGGCTGTTCTTGGTCGATCTGATAAACAACATAGTTATGTTGAAACCCAAAGCGAACTTCATCCGTGAGCATTACTTCAAGGTATGCCCCTTGAAAAGTAAACTCCAGGTACGCGCCCGGAGCATAAACCTTGGGGTCTTCCTCGGAAGGGGTTATGAATCGTCCAATTTTTCGTATTCTTGGGTCGTTTCCCGCGTAGAACGTATAAGGATTTCTTGGAAATACCATCCAATTAAGCAACCAAACCAAACCCAGAGGAAGCAACGACAATGCAATAATGATAAGGATGGAATGGATTTTCTTTTTGAAACC
>RFQF01000234.1 GCA_009925805.1 Flavobacteriia bacterium
TTGAATTTCAAAAACAAGCACTTCGCAAGAACCGTGTTGTTCAATGATTTCTTGGAGCAGCTTGGCTAATATGAAGCCATTACCTTGAATTCCACCAATAAATAACCGTTTTTGTTCGGTGGTTTGCTCCAAAATTTGGTAGGCCAAACGGACGATTTTTCGTTCGATTTCGGCGTGTTCTAAGATGATTTGCATAGGTTTATGGTGTTACAAAGATACAGGTTTCCCTTTATGAGAAAGGTAAAATTAATCGGACTTACTTACCTTCGTGCCATGACGAAAAAACCTTCGGTTTTTGCTTGGTTCAAGTTCCTAACGCCCTTGCGCGTAGGGAATCTCTTTCTTTTAGCTACAAGTTTTGCGATTTCTCAGGTTTTTAGACGTTCGTTTCATTGGGGTAAACCCTTCCACGTTAGCTTTGAGCCTACCACTGCGTGCAATTTAGGGTGTCCGGAATGTCCGAGTGGCCTAAAACAATTTACGCGTGCTACGGGAAAAATGAGGGTGGAGGAGCACCGAGCTTGGTTGAACGCCATGGCCTCAAGGTTAATCTATGTTACTTATTATTTTCAAGGCGAACCCTTCCTGAATCCACACCTCTTGGCATTGATTCAAGAAGCAAAAAAGAAGCGATTGTTTACGGCAACTTCTACCAATGCCCATTTTATTGATGAACGCAACGCGGAAGATATTGTGCAAAGTGGCTTGGACCAGCTAATAATTTCGGTGGACGGTACCACGCAAGCGGTTTATGAGCAATACCGTGTTCACGGCGATTTATCCAAGGTTTGGAAAGCAACTCAGGCGCTGGTGGAAGCAAAAAAACGGTTAAAATCAACCACACCGAGGCTCATTTTCCAATGCCTTGCGGTGAAACCGAATGAGCATGAAATTCCGATGATTTTCCAGAAAGCGGAGGATTTTGGCGTGGATGAGGTGCGCATTAAAACTGCCCAATTGTACGCTTATGAAAATGGGAATCCCTTAATGCCGGAAAACGAAGAATACCGCCGCTACCGAAGGGGTAAGGACGGAAAATTCAAGGTAAAAAATACCGGAGGGAACCGATGTTGGAGAATGTGGTCGGGTTGCGTAGTCACATGGGACGGCAAAATGGTTCCATGCTGTTTTGATAAAGACGCACAACACGCCTTGGGTTCACTCGCTACAACAAGTTTTTCGGAACTGTGGTCCTCCCAGGGGTACCGCAGTTTCAGAAATGCAATTTTGCAACATCGCAACCAAATTGACATTTGTCAAAATTGTTCGGAAGGATCCAAGGTGTGGCTGTGAAGTCTTCTCGAGTCACGAGCGTTCACCGCAGATTCAATTAGGAATTGAAATCTTTGTCCTTAAGTTCTTTCACGATATTCAAGGCCTCAGGGATGATATCACTGCATAAAATAATTAAGGAACCTTCTCGTCCATTTTCGATGGCATAGGTAATGGCTTCTCGTTCGTTCGGAATAATGGTTATGGGTTTATCCGGGGCTGTCTTTCGTATGCCGTCTTCAAGCATTTGGATGATTTCTAAGTCGGTTTTCCCGCGTAAATTCTTGTCTTGCCGAATGATAATTTCATCAAACATCGATGCAGCTACTTCGCCAATTGCGTTGTTGTCTTCCACCCTGCGATCACCAATTCCCGCAATAATCCCCACCTTGACGGTGCATTCCATGGTGTCGGTGAGTTTTTTAAGTGCACGCATTCCGGCAGCATTATGCGCAAAATCTAATAGGACATTGAATTTTTTGAATTCAAAAAAGTTCAGCCTACCCGGCGTTTGATTTGGCGAAGGGATAAAGGTAGAGAGTCCCGCTTTGATGTCTTCGTTGCTCGCGCCTTGGATATGTCCTGCAATTATGGCTGGCAGGATGTTTTGAATCATGAATTCCGCTTTAC
>RFQF01000235.1 GCA_009925805.1 Flavobacteriia bacterium
TCCGGTAATCACCCCTATTGTTAGTGGTTCAGCCCCTTTCACGGGGCAACAAGTCGCTTTATGCTGTTTGGATTCCGGTAAAATCTACGCCATACAATTAGACGGTGGTTCACCGGGAGATGAAGGGCAATATATCATTGAGTACATCCATGAAATTCAAGCGGAGGCGGGAGATGTGGCAGTAACGGTGTCGAACGGGGAATACGCTTCGGTTTGGGTTGGCGATACGGCATTGGTATGTTATGGCAACACAATTCAACCCTCGATTCTCCTCGACGGTGTGGGAAATTCTACCCAAAACTTACCTGGATGCCTTCACCCGGGGTATGTGATTCACTCCTACCCTAGCGTCCCTGATCCGGTTTACAATTCAGGCTTTACCTTCATAGATTCTTTACAGTCCAACGGAAGTTTTACCCACAGCGGGAATGGCAGTGGAACCTTCGGAAATCCCCTTTATAACACGGTGTATTATTTGTCGCCTGCCGGCGATTTACCGAATGCGTGGGGAAGCTTTAGTTGCCAGACCACTACGGTTGCGGAGGGCGTTCCATTGGTGTTTCTGTCTCCTTTGGCCGCTTCAATTGCTTACAATAATTCGAATTGCACGTTAAGTTTTTCATTGAATGGAGGGGTTTCGGGGTACTTGAATCAACCTTACACTTATACCATAACCAATCCGCTTGGTCAAGTAGTCCAAACTGGATCCGTAGTGCAGGGACAAACGGTATCGTACGTGGCTGCCCAATCTGGAAATTATGTAATTCACATTCCTGATCAACCCTGCCCGCTAACCTTAACTATTGATGCTTCGGGATGTCAACACCCGTGTAACCCGGTAACGGTAAATCTAAACACCCGCATTTGTCAGGGAGATAGTGTGTTTTTAGGGGGTAGTATGCAGAGCAATCCAGGGAGTTACACGGATTCCTTGCTATCCTTCATGGGGTGTGATTCAGTGGTGATTACTACCTTGAGCCTCTACCCTAACCCATCCTATGGATTTCAGGCCATAACCTTATGTCAGGGACAATCAATTGTTGTGAACGGGAACACTTATACCGCCAACGGACAATACCAGGACACCATATCGAGCATTCATGGGTGCGACAGCATCGTGACGACCAGTGTATTCGTGATAACTCCGGTGGTCGTAAACCACGAAGTACATCTATGCCAGGGAACTTCCTACACCTACAACGGAAATACTTACACGCAAGAGGGGGTGTATTTTGATACCACCACCACCGTAGGAGGTTGCGATTCGATCAATGTGTTGAGTTTATTCTTGAACGCAGCTTATCAAACGAGTATCATGGATACGGTATGCCTTGGCACCCAATATGTCTTTGGCATTGACACATTAAATAGTTCAGGTACCTATACCCTGCCCTTAGTGGCTGATAACGGATGTGATTCTACGGTGACCTTAGATTTATATTTCTTGGATTGTTCGATGCTTACGGTTTACGCACCGAATTCTTTTACGCCGGATGCGGATGGGACGAACGACCTTTGGTATCCTATCTTGCAGAATGTGAAATCGTACACATTTGACATCTATAATCGTTGGGGAGAACGAATCTTTAGTTCGTCAGGGGAACCTTGGGACGGAACCTATCGGGGAATAGCCTGTCAGTCAGGTGTGTATACTTATATCATTGATTGGGTGGATCACGAAAAAATAAGTCACCGAGTGACTGGCAGCATTATGCTGATTTTGTAGAAGAACCTAGGTTATTTCTCAAGGAAAGCAACGAATAATATCCCCTGGAAATTCGTTGGCGAAACGAACCCAAAGTCCCAATAAGTTGATTCCAATTGCGTTAAGGGATGCAAAACAAGCGCAATGGAACTAGAAATCATCAAAAACAGCATCCTCCACATCCG
>RFQF01000236.1 GCA_009925805.1 Flavobacteriia bacterium
TATTCATTGGAATGCAAACAGCCAACAAATTGCGCCCCACGAAGATCTTTTGGAACACATACAAAACCACATTAAACCGGGCATGTCGCGCCAGCAAATTGACAGTTTATACCAAATCGCTTCCAAGCATTTGCAGGATGATGCTCACGATTTGAAGCAGTTGATTCAAGCTGCACAAAAAAAGAACAAAGAGACCGCCATCTTAAAATCACAAGAATGCGTTGCGCAAAACTGGGGGTTTGAATCCGGCAATTCTTCAAATTGGGTTACGAATGGTTGCGTTTCCATTGAAAATGGCGGCGTGGACGTGTACAGCGGTTTGCCTAAAGTATATAATGGCGGGTTTTCATTAAAATTGAGCAATGATTACGATTACAATTGTTTAAATTCCACGGCCGCCCGCACCTATTCCGTGCCAGCAACGGGGCAAACGTTTATTACCCTACATTTTGCGGTGAACATATTCAATTTTCCTCACACTTCCACGTACGCCGCCAAATTTGGGTTTAATCTCTACGACCAAAACATGAACCAACTTGGATGTCCCACCTATCAAGCCTATTATACCGTAGATGAAGGCCCGGTAGGTATTCCTGGAATTCAACAAACTCCTTATCCTGCAACTTTTTATAATCCTTTGGTGGGTGGAGATTTAACGTTTAATTCAAACGTAAGTTATTCGAATTGGCACCATGTTACGGTGGATTTATCCGCGTATGCAGGAACAGATGTTACCCTTGTTTTTCAAAATAATTGGTGTTACTTTGATGTAGATTGGATTTATACCTACATCGACGTGGATTGCCCGGTTAACAATGGCGCACCGGTACTTCTCTGTGCCGATGGCCCCATAGAATTGTGTGCGCCCTCAAGCATAGACGCTAGTTTTACTTGGGAATACAACCAAGCATCCCTCAACAATCAACAACCGTGTATTACCGCGAACCAAGAGGGAACGTATACCCTGAATTTCCAGCCGA
Source organism: Flavobacteriia bacterium (assembly GCA_009925805.1). GTDB lineage: Bacteria > Bacteroidota > Bacteroidia > Flavobacteriales_D > Crocinitomicaceae > UBA952. The sequence goes on from RFQF01000236.1 coordinate 981, forward strand.
ACTATTTGGAATGTTCTAATTCGTTGTATGAATTAAATTATGAAATAGCCATGAAACCTACAGCTAATTTTACGGTCGATGCGTTTTGCAGGGGTCAATCACCGGTGATTCATAATTTGAGTCAACTGGGTACCGGTTATGAATGGCAATACAATGAAGGCGTATTTCATGACTTCGTACCAAGCCTTAACTACCAAAACGGGGCAAATGAAGTGATGCTTATAACGTCAAGGGCATGGTGTTCCGATACCCTAGTTCAATCTTTGATCGTGCATGAAAATCCCTTGCCGGCATTTGCCGTTGAAAATTCCTGCGTGGGGGATCTGTACAAAATCATCAACCATTCTACGGATCCCGAAAACAGTTTACTTGTACCCGATTGGTTCATTGCTCCGAATTTTCAAAGCAACGATTGGCATCCTTCGTACATCGCACCCAACCAAGAAGCCTTTTCCATTTCCTTGACCGTAACGAATCAATTTGGTTGCCAAAGCGGGATTTCAAAGATGGCCATGCCCCTTCCATTTCCGAAAGCGAATTTCGAGCAAAGCGCATCGTTGCTTTCGGAAAATAATGCCTTAGCGTATTTCAATGACGCCTCTTCGAATGATGTTACGTCATGGAATTGGTTGATCAATGGGGCTAATGTTCACCATGGACCCTCCTTTTACCATGAATTTACGGAACCCGGGCTGTATGGTATTGCCTTGATTGTTAAAAATCATTTCGGTTGCGTTGACACAACCTATAACGAACTGTTGGTAAAGCCGTCGACTACGCTGTACGTACCTAACACCTTCACGCCCAACGGAGACGAACACAATCAGTTATTTACTCCGGTTATTTCCGGTTCCTCCATACAACAAAAAAGTTATTTATTTACCGTTTTTGATCGTTGGGGAG
>RFQF01000237.1 GCA_009925805.1 Flavobacteriia bacterium
GCGCGGCACGAACTTGACCGTTTTGATAAAAAATCCCACCAACCCGGACCTTAAATTGTGGGTAGGAGGGATAGAGCGTATTTACAAAGCTGGAATTAACGAAGTAATCGCTATTCATCGAGGGTTTTCTACTTACGACAAACAGCAATACCGTAACCTTCCGAATTGGCAAATCCCGATTGCCTTGCGGCAAGCATTTCCAACCATCGAACTGTTATGCGACCCCTCCCACATTACTGGAAAGGCGGAACACGTGCCAACTGTCGCGCAAATGGCGGTAGACCTGAAGTTTGATGGCCTAATGGTGGAGGTACATGCCGATCCTTCCAACGCTTGGACTGATGCCGCACAACAAATAACCCCGGAAGCCTTTCGAGCCCTTTTGATGGGATTAAAATACCGCAGCCGCGCGGAACTCGACCGAGAAGAATTGCGGGGGCTTCGGGCAGAACTGTCCGTGTTAGATGAACAACTGATACGAATTCTAGCACGAAGAATGGCGATTTCTGAAGACATTGGGCATTATAAAAACACCCATAACGTAGCGATTTTTCAAACTTCCCAATGGGAGGAATCCCTGCGCAAGTTTTTACAAATGGCCGATGAAATGGATGTTTCCTTAGATTTTGCTAAAGAACTCTTTACGTTGATCCATCAGGAATCCATTGAAACACAATCCAAAATCCTGAGCAGCCGCTACAACGATGATACTTCTTCAGCCGGATAAAATACCCACCGAGTGGCTGGCATCACCGTCAAAAAGCCATTTGCAACGGGAATTGTTGTTGTCATTATGCGCCAATCATGCCTCCACCCTGGAAGGAAACTTTACGCATGTGCCCGAGGATGTTCAACATGCGTTAGGAGTGATAAAATCCCTCGGCTGTGCGGTAATAGCATCAAGTCGTCAATGGCAAATTTTTCCACCAACAACGCGCAAAAAAGTACCAAGAGCGGTTTTGAACGTGGGTGAATCAGGGTTTTTGTTTCGCTCTATACTTTCCATAGGATTTTTGTTTGCAGAGGAATTAGAACTGCATGCAAAAGGAAGTTTGGTATCGCGCCATTTACCCACGTTATCAAAGGATTTACAGGCTTTAGGGGTGACTTGTCTTACCCCAAGGAATCAATGGCCCATGATTCTTTCGAAGAAGGAACCTTGGAGTTCTTCTTTGGTATTAAATGCTTCTGGAACCTCGCAAGTTGCCTCAGGAGTATTGATGATGATGGCGGCCTCGGAGGAGATAAGGCAGCTTTCTTTGGTTGAATTGGTGAGCCGACCTTACCTTGATTTTACGTTGAATTGCCTAAAACATCGAGGAGTAACCATATCGCGTGATTTGGACCTCATCACCATCGATTCTACAGGATATTCGGGTGGAACGGTAAAAATACAGGGAGATTGGAGCGGTGCAGCGAACTGGCTTTGCATTGGAGCAATGACGGGTGGGGTGGTGGTGCAGGGCCTCGCATTATATTCGTCCCAAGCGGATGAACGTATATTGGAGGTGTTGAATCAATACGGCGCTGAAATTCACACCGAAAGCGAACAAATTACCGTACAAAAAAATGCAAACCGTTCCTTCGAGGTGGATATTACGGATTCCCCGGATTTGTTTCCAGTACTTTCAGTTCTTGCTGCTTCGGCACAGGGAGTAAGCCGTATAATCGGAACAAAACGTTTAAGCAGCAAAGAGTCCAACCGACTTGTGGCTACGCAAGCTTTACTCAATGCTTTGGGTGTGATTAATCGAACTGGGGAAAATGAATTGTATGTTACAGGGGGTATGAATTATCGAGGTGCAGTGATCGACAGTTTCCGAGACCATCGGATTATTCTTGCCACGATGGTAGCGGTAAAAGGTTTAAATATA
>RFQF01000238.1 GCA_009925805.1 Flavobacteriia bacterium
GTGGCGCCCATGAGGGTGATGGTTCCTTTTTCCACGGCACCGAGCAGCGAATCTTGCTGTGCTTTGGAGAACCGGTGGATTTCGTCGATGAACAGCACCGAGCCGCCTTGCTGGAACATGCCGCCTTTTTCCGCTTGCTGGATGATTTCGCGCACGTCTTTTACGCCCGATGAAATCGCGGACAATTTGTAAAAGGGTCGCTTGAGGTGACCTGCAATGAGATGGGCGAGAGTGGTTTTGCCAACGCCCGGGGGACCCCATAAAATCAAGGAAGGAAGCACACCTGCTTCGATAGATTTACGCAAGGGCGCATCGGGTCCAAGCAAATGCGTTTGCCCCAGGTAATCGTCCAAGCGCAACGGACGCATGCGTTCTGCCAAGGGCGTATTCATAGCGTAAAGGTAAGAAATATGGGCGGAATGGATCAACAGGGAATTTCCACCTTGACGTGAAGGAAGCTAGGGTTCTTGTTTTTGGAATACCAATTGTCCTTACAATGGATTCAAGGATAATTCATTTCGCAGAGGGTTACTCAGCCATCACAAATCGTTGGTGGTAATTATTCCAGCTTTGAACGCGGGCAGCCGTGCGGTGCTGGTTGAAGGTTCCGGTATGCACGAGGGTTTTACTTGCAATGCGATCCGATGCTAGTTTATCAAAATACACCAAACCCTTAAACATATTGGGCATAATCGTTTCGCTGGCTTTTATTTCCACGATATTGAGTTGATCAGAATCCTGCCAGATCAAATCCACCTCATGACCCACGGAATCCCTCCAAAACCAGAAATCTAGCATGAGGTTGTGGTGATAATTTTGTTTCAAGAATTCATTGATGACAAAATTCTCAAAAAGCGACCCTTTAATACGACTCGTTTTAACGCTTGCTGCATCGTTGATTTTGAGTAAAAAACAAAGCAATCCGGTATCGTAAAAATAGAGCTTTGAACTTTTGGTAACACGCTTATTAAAATTGGCATGCAAGGGTTGAAGCTGGTATACGATATAACTGGTTTCCAACACCGAAATCCATGCTTTTGCTGTGGGTTGCGAAATTCCAGCTTCGTTGGCCAAGGAGTTTAAATTGAGTAATTGCCCTGCTCTTGCAGCACATAACTGAATGAAATTTCTAAACTGCCTGAGGTCTTTAACTTGAATCAAATCCGAAAGATCTCGCTCCACATACGTTTGCAGGTAGTTCGAATAAAACACCTTAGAAGGAATATCCCGATCATATAGTGCAGGATAAAACCCACGCTGTAAAGTTACAGCGTAGTCATCGTCTAACCATCCGGCACCTTGCATTTCTTCTAAATCGAAGGGCAGCAGTTTAAAGAGCGCCACACGCCCAGCCAAACTTTGCTTAATGTTCCTCATTAAATGAAAATTCTGAGAACCCGATAAAATATATTGCCCCATTAAGCGATCCTCATCCACTTTGGTCTGGATGTAGGAGAATAATTCCGGTACCCGCTGCACTTCATCTAAAATCACCTTTCCTTGAAATTCAGTTAAAAATGCGTTCGGGTCATTTATGGCATATTTTCGTGAATCCAAGTTCTCTAAGTTTACATATGTGTAATCCGAAAACTGATTTTTCAGGAAGGTGGTTTTCCCAGATTGACGTGGACCTGTAAGCACCAGTACGGGATACTTTTTCAAGTAAATTTCCATCGCTTTTTTAATAACTCTATAGCTATCCATAACCTTAGTAATTGCTTAGCAAATATACAGTTAATTTTGAAATTGCACGGGTATCTATTTTGAAATTGCATGGGTATCTATTTTGAAATTGCACGGGTATCTATTTTGAAATTGCACGGGTATCTATTTTGAAATTGCACGGGTATCTATTTTGAAATTGCA
>RFQF01000239.1 GCA_009925805.1 Flavobacteriia bacterium
CCCACGTTCTTCCGAAGAAAATCAGTAACAAAAAAATGGGCAAACAGCCAATGGAGCGCAGGTTCATTACCCAACAAAGATATATTTTGACCCTCACTAATGCAATTACTTTTCTACCTTTGTGCATGTTTCAGGAGTACATTGCTCGATGGTTGGAAGAAGACCTAGGTTCAGGAGATGTATCATCCCAGGCAACAATGCATCCCAAGGCCATCGGCCAAGCTCAACTGTTGGTTAAATCACAAGGGATAATTGCAGGGATTCAAGTGGCGAAGGAAATTCTTCATTACACGGATCCTTTCGCTGAATTTGTGGCACTATTCAACGACGGAGATGCCGTAAATGTGGGGGATGTGGCGTTTAAAATCAAGGGGAATGCCATTAACCTACTTTCGGTCGAGCGCTTATTGCTAAACTGCATGCAGCGCATGTCGGGTATTGCCACAAAAACACATTTGCTTCAATCAAAAATTGCGCATACCAAGGCTAAACTCTTGGATACGCGTAAAACCACCCCCGGCTTTAGAATGCTTGAAAAACAAGCCGTGCTGATTGGTGGAGGCCTCAACCACCGCTTCGGGCTGTATGACATGATGATGCTCAAGGATAACCACATCGATTTTTGTGGAGGAATCACCCTGGCCGTAGCCAAAGCTCTTGCCTACAAAAAAGAACATAACTTGAAGGTAAAACTCGAAGTGGAAGTTCGAACCTTGTCCGAGCTGAACGAGGTTATCCAACTCCCTTCCGTCGATCGAATCATGCTCGATAACTTCACGCCTCAAGCGATTAAGGACTGCATTCAAACCATACCGAAACATTTTGAAATTGAAGCTTCCGGGGGAATCCACGAACACAACATTGTAGCCTACGCAGAAACCGGCGTGGACTTCGTTTCTGTTGGAGCACTAACCCACAACGTTCAAAGTTTGGACCTCAGCCTCAAGGCCATGGTTCAACCAGAATAGGGATTTCTGTTTTCTTGATAAGCCTTTAACGCCGGAATCAACGAAGCATCTTGTTCTAAAGCGTTACCAATAACCACCAGGTTGGCTCCCGCATCATGCGCTTGCCGAATGGCCTCAAGGTTTCTAAGCCCTCCGCCAACAATAAGCAACGATGTAAAAGAAGCAATGGAGGCGATAAGCTTTGCCGATACAGGATTTTTCGCGCCGCTTCCCGCATCTAAGTAAATGCAAGAATGGCCCATTAATGTTCCTGCAAGGGCCGTGTCGATAATGAGATTGCTTGAACTTGGATCGATGGGTTGGGTTGCTGATATGCGCGAGGTACTCGTTGCCGTACCGCCGTCGACTAAAATATACCCTGTTGAAATGACTTCCACCGGAGAACGGTATATTTCCCGGGCACTTTTCACTTGTTCTTCAATCAAATATTTTGGATTTCTACCCGATATTAAAGAAAGCAATAAAAGGGCATCGGCCTGATCGGTGAATTGCTCTGAATTTCCTGGAAACAATACCGTGGGGATGTTCGTTTTCTCACGAATCATGGATATGCAATGGGTGGTCTGTTCGCGGGTTCCCGTGCTTCCGCCAACGAAAAAAACATCGGGCGCAGCATCCATTAAAGCATTCAATCGATTCGAGAACGAGGAGGCGACGATTTCCTTATCCGGATCAATCAGGATAGCTATTCTGCGCTGACCGTCGGTAAATAAGGAATATAAATTACCCATTGGTTTTCTTGAAGGCAAAGGAAATCCATGCTTGATGTGCGTACGGAATTACATAACACTGCACCAACGCTGATTCTCCCTGATGATTCCAGCGAAAAGT
>RFQF01000240.1 GCA_009925805.1 Flavobacteriia bacterium
CGAAGCGATTGAAATTGCAGTAGCCGATACGGTCGCAGGGGTGTTTCAAAAAAACGGGTTTCAAATGGTTCCTAAAATTAATGCGTATTATGGAAATCAATTGAGTAAAATTCCCTGGTATATTGAATTTTACCCTTCGCAAAAATCCCCCAAAGAACGCCTGTTTGTCGAAGAACGCTTAATCGATACCGAAGCCCAAAAAGAGCTATATTCCTACCATCAATCCTATGAAATCAAAGACCGTTCTCCGGTAGTACCCAATCTTAAAACGCTCGATATTTCAGCGCTACCCAGCGGTTCCTATGCCTTCGAAGTTTCTTTGCTCGATGTAAAGGACAGCATGTTGCATTCCAGTAGCTACACTTTTGAACGAGGCAACTTTGTGGCCGATGACACCCTAGACTTTCGTAATGTGGTGATGGATCCTGCGTTTCAAAACTCCATTACCGAGGATAGCTTGCGTTTTTATCTTGGAAGTATTTTGCCCATAGTCAAAGCGGCAGAAAACCGCAACATTCGAGAATTATTGAAATCCAAAGATGCCGGTTCGATCCGCAAATACCTTCAAGCGTTTTGGAACCAAACTTCCCCCGGGAGCGCCTACGAAGCCTGGATGCGCTATAAACAGCAAGTTATCTATGTTCAAGGCCTCTACAAGACGAATTTTCAAGCCGGTTATGAAACAGACCGTGGAAGGGTTTATCTAAGATACGGTGCCCCCAGTGTTTGCAACATGAAAGAAGTTTCTCCCTCAGAATACCCTTATGAAATCTGGTTTTACAACAAAATTGGCAAATTCAGCAACCGACGGTTTATCTTTTACAATCCCGACCTTACCAACAATGCCTATCGTCTTCTCCACAGCGATTTGATTGGGGAAGTAAAAAATCCCGGTTGGTCGCAAGCTCTTTCCCGCAGAAACACGGTCAATGGAACCGTCGATGATCCCAACCTGTTCAACAGCCGATCTTGGGGTCAAAACAGCAACGACCTTTTCCGACAATATTAGTTCTGATGCGAAAACTGGCCATTGTCATCCTCAACTTTAATGGAAAAAGTCATCTAGAAACCTTCCTGCCCTCCGTGATAGATCATTCGGATGATCATCCTGTTATCGTGGTGGACAATGCCTCCACCGATGCTTCCATCGATTGGTTATCCTTGCATTTCCCTCAAGTCGAATGCATTAAACTCAGCCGAAATTGGGGCTTTGCGCAAGGGTACAATGAAGGTTTATCCCAATTAAATGGCCAGTACGAACACTATTTGCTGCTTAATTCGGATGTTAAAGTCAGTCCGAATTATTTAAAGCCCATGTTGGAACGGTTGGAAAATCCCAAAATTGGGGCTGTACAACCGAAAATATTAAGTTACCACCAACCCGCCTATTTTGAGCATGCAGGAGCCTGCGGCGGTTTTTTGGACCGCAACGGTTTCCCCTTTTGCCGAGGCAGGATTTTTACGGAATGTGAAGAAGACCGAGGTCAGTACGATGAACCCATGCCCGTATTTTGGGGAAGTGGGGCCTGCCTTATGATAAAAAGCACACTATTCCATCAACTTGGCGGTTTTGACCCAAGCTTTTTTGCGCACATGGAGGAAATTGACCTCTGTTGGCGGCTTCAACATGCCGGCTATGAAATTTGGGTAACACCTGAGTCGCAGGTGTTTCATGTGGGAGGTGGCACGTTATCCTACGATTCGCCGAAAAAAACCTTCTTGAATTTTCGAAATAACCTCTTCATGATGGTAAAAAACCAACGTGGATTT
>RFQF01000025.1 GCA_009925805.1 Flavobacteriia bacterium
CACCCTGAGCATTACGAACCCTCCCAACAGCGGAACACTGACCATTTCGAGTACTTGCGGCGGTACTCCACAAGTATTCAATGCGCCATTTGGAACCAACATCAACTACAATTTAACGGGATTAAATGCCAACGGTTCAAACTGCGTGGTCAATGCGGTATTCAGTGCCAACGCCAACTGCAATACGCTTCAAACCTACACCGCACCAGCGCCTTGCAATGTTGGTCCATGTTCCTTCGGAAATTTCACAGGTTCCATCACCAACTGCAATCCTGTCACCAATCAATACACGATTTCCGGTACGATTAATTACACCAATGCGCCTGCTACCGGCACCCTTACATTGAGCAATTCCTGCGGAGGCTCACAAGTGTTTAACGCACCCTTCGGAAGCTCTTCCAACTTTACGTTAACGGGCACCGCCAATGGGAATAATTGTACCGTTACCGCTACGTTTTCGGCCAACGGAAACTGTTCTGCTACCCTTACCTACCCCACACCTCCTCAATGCAATTGCAACGCGATGATTGGAACCTTTACTACCACGTTACAGGGGTTACCTACCATCAATTCCATATGCTATGGAAATCAATTCAACATTAACACCAACAACAATTTTGGGGTTCCAGCCGAAATCCCAGGAGCGACAACACCCGGATCGCAAAACTACGACCCCACGGCCCCTACCTATGATCCAGGAATTATTTGGTTAATTTATTCTTGTCCCCCAACTGTGGCACTCAATCCGATCATGGCACAAGCTACCGGTCTCGACGTACCCGATGACCCTTGCTTTTTGGGAATCGCCTCCAACTCAGGAAATTTAAACGACGTGAACGATTTATCCACCATCAATTCCTTTCCTCCAGGAACCTTCACGAACAACACGGTGTATTATGTGCCAATCACCATGTACAGTGTACAAGATGGCATTTACAGTTACATTATTGTACCCAATTTACAGTGTTATGACTTAGGCGACCCCATTGCGGTACAATACCTTCCTCCAGTTACGGCGAATTACAGCTCCAACTGTGCTAACGGGACCGCTACGGTGACCGTTACCGGTGGTTCTCCTGCCGTTAACGGCGGCACTTCGTTTACTGCGAGCAACCTCGTTCCTGCAACGGCCGGATTTGCTGTAAATACAGCGTTGAATAATGGAAATATCATTCTTAACAATTTAAGCATTTCCGGTCCGTATTCATTTACGCTTACGGATAATATCGGATGCACCTATCCCATTGCCGGAAATTATGTAGGACCTGACCCAGTCAGTATTTCCTATCCCGATACCTTGTATTGCTTGTCGGATCCGAATCCTATCGCCACCATTACAGGAATGAATGGTGGAACGGTGAGTTCAGGAGTAGGCATTGCAGTAAATCCAACGACTGGGGAAGTGGATTTAGGCAGCTCATCGCCCGGAAGTTATTTAATTACCTACACCTCACCGGCTGCGGTTTGTCCGGGTGTAGATCAGTTCTTGTTAACCATTGCGCAAAGTCCTGTGGTAAATGCTGGAAACGATAAAGTCGTTTGTTTTGGAAATTCCATTCAATTGGAAGCTACTGGAGCCAGTTCGTATGTATGGAATGTTAATGTGGGGAATGGTATGTCCTATATGCCTCCCGTGGGCACCAATGTGTTAATCGTTACAGGAACCAACAACGCCGGATGCTTCAGTTCAGATACGGTACTGGTGGATGTTCTCCCAGATTGTACGGGAGAAGACGTGGTTTTTTGGGTTCCCAACACCTTTACCCCAGATGGCGACCAACACAATCAATCCTTCAAACCCGTATTTTACTCAGGGTATGATCCTTTCGAGTTTGTGATGTATATTTTTGATCGCTGGGGAGAATTAGTGTATGAAACCCATAATGTTAAATTCGGTTGGGATGGATCCACAGGGCGAAGTGGTAGAAAAGCACCCGACGGCGTTTATACGTGGAAAATTGTTTTTAAGGCACTTAACAACGACGATAAAATAATGCAAATGGGTCACGTAACCCTGATACGTTAGTGTTTTAGCTTTTCCTTAAAAACCTTACGGAATTTCTCTACCTTCGGCTTCACTACATACTGACAGTATTGGTTTTGCGGATTTAAGTTGAAGTAATCTTGGTGGTATTGTTCTGCCCGATAAAAATGATTGATTTCCGTGATTTCCGTAACAATGGGTTTGTCCCAAACCTTTTCTTCGGTTAATTTTTGAACGTATTCCTCTGCAGTTTTTTTCTGTGCCTCACTGTGATAAAAAATCACGCTTCGATATTGTGTCCCCACATCGTTTCCTTGACGGTTTAATTGCGTTGGGTCGTGAATCCACCAGAAAAGTTCCAACAACGCGTCGTAGGATATTTTCTTGGGATCATAAACAATTCGGGCAACCTCCGCATGGCCGGTGCTACCTGTGCACACTTGTTCGTAGGTAGGATTGAGCACTTTGCCTCCGGCATAACCCGGATATACATCCACCACGCCCTCCAATTCTTTGAAACATGTCTCAACGCACCAAAAACACCCTGCTCCAAAAGTAGCCTCTTCGGTAGCCATCGAATCTTCCGGTAAAAAATCCAGCGCCACCGAGTTTAAGCAATATCGCAAGCCCGTAGGCTTTGGCCCATCATCAAAAACATGCCCCAAGTGTGCATCGCATTTTGCGCAGCGTATTTCCACTCGCTCCATGCCGTGCGAAAGGTCTTTTACTTCTTTGACGGCCCCTGAGTTTATCACATCGTAGAAACTGGGCCATCCCGATCCGGATTCGAACTTCGTAGAACTGGCAAATAATGGGGCGTCACACCCAATGCAGCAATAGGTTCCTTTTTCCTTATGGTAGACATATTTTCCCGTAAAGGGTCGCTCCGTTCCCCCGTCTTGAATTACTTGGCATACATTCTTCGGCAACATTTTGTCGCCGTAAGGAATTAAATCTTGAGAATTATTCATAGGTGCATCGTTTTGAGAAAAAGAACAAGCTTGAAGAAAAAGAACGGCTAAAATCCAAAGAACAACTTTAGGGTTTTGCCAGGATTTTTTTAACGGAATAGTGACCTGCATAGATGAGCGGAGTTAAAGCTATCCCAATAAACAACTTTAACAGGTAGTTTGTTGGAGCAATGGTTAAATAATCGGAAAATGACATAGCCCCTGGAACCACAAAACCAATGAAAAGCACCACGTAGGAGTCGATTAATTGGGAAATCACGGTGCTTCCTGTACTCCGAAGCCAAATAAATCGGTTACCGGTTTTGGATTTTATCCATTTAAACAGCGATGCATCCAAGAGTTGCGACAACAAAAAGGCCGCAATGCTTCCAACAATGACCATTTGTGCTTGGCCAAAAACTAAATTGTAGGATTTATTGTCTGCAAGGGTGCTGTTTGGAATTTCCATCGCCGGAATTTGAAGGGAAACACCCACCAGGATGAAGCAATACAGAATTAATCCCGAAGTAACCCAAGATAACCTACGTACGGTTTTGGCACCGTAAAACTCGTTGAGTAAATCGGTAAGTAAAAAAACGACGGGCCAAGGTAGAATCCCCACGACGGTTACTAATGGTCCTATTTTGTGTCCAAATAACCAAAATGAAATGGGCACAGCAATCAATTTATTGCTGATAAGTTCTGCAGTCACGGCGTTCGTAATGAACAAACCCGCCAAGATAATGAAGAGCCACGTTTTGCGGTCGAAATGGATAGAATTCATTTTTTATTCTTTTGATTAGCTATACCATAGTCCAATCGTTTTGTTTTTACATAACGAGAGATATAGTATTTACTCGTTTTAAAGTTATTAATTACTACCCCCCGGCTGGTCGACGAATGAATAAAATTAATAGCCTCCGGCGTCACTTCGATGACCATTCCTACATGCCCGACCGAGTTGGAGTTCCCAGTCCCTCGAAAAAAGATTAAATCTCCTGGCTGAACTTCGGATAACAGGACCGTTTCCCCCAGCTCCGCTAAGCTATAACTGGTACGTACCAAAGAGAAACCGAACGAACCAAAAATGTAATTAATAAATCCCGAACAATCGAAGCCTGTTGGAGTTGTCCCACCCCAATGATAGGGAGTTCCCAAGAGGGTTTTGGCCAAGGCAATAATTGATGCTACTTTCTCATTGGGTACGCGAACTAAGGATGAATCGCTAACTAATTGAGATGTTGAATCTTGCTTTACTTGACTATAAGCAATCGTTGAAGAAAAAAAAACAGCAAGAAAAAAAACAAGGGAATAGCGCACCCACGAAATTATAACTATTTTTGAATTTACACCGAAACGCAGTATGAATGAATTCCAAGTTCCTAAACTTACCAAGCTCTATTATTCTATTGGGGAGGTTGGGGATATTTTCCAAGTAAACACTTCATTACTCCGGTTTTGGGAAAAAGAATTCAACTTCGATATTGCAAAAAAAAACCAAAAAGGAAATAGGCTATATTCGGTAAAAGAAATCGAACGAATACGCCAAATTTATCAATTAGTAAAGGTAGAAGGCTACACCCTCGAAGGAGCAAAGAAACGGTTGAATCGCGTTTCTAAAGCCATAAAAAATCCGCCCAGTTCGGAACAATCCGAGTTGATAGCTCAGTTAGAATCGATAAAAGACCGGCTTATCGCTTTAAAAACTTTGTAAAAGGAATAAAGCGCGGAACATTGGATTGATAGGATTTGTATTCTGGATATTTTTCGGCTGAAATGGCTTCAGAAAAGTCCGAGCTTCCCTTAAAAAGTATGACCAACAAAACGCATCCTGCCATGGACCAATTAATCCATTCGCCGGTGGCTATGATGGAAAAGCCGTAGAAAACCAACCATATTGCTTGTTCCATAGCGTAATTCGGATGCCGAACTCTTGACCAAAGACCGGTTCTAACGAAACCGTGTGCGTATTCCTCCATCGCTAAACCCAACCGGATTCTTCGGTGTTTTTCTTGTTGAAAATTCCATTGTTGTTGATCGGCAATAAATTCTACTACCACAAAAAGAATAAAAAATAGGACCAATATACCGTCCCAGACCATCAACGGACTATTTTGGGTAGCTGTAAGAATTGGAATGGTAAATAAAAAAATCAAGGTGTTTTGGTAACCACTGATGAAAAACAAATTAAAGGCAGCCCAAATCCAAGGGTTAGAAAATCCCGGGCGTTTCCGTAAAATTTCCCATCGATAATCTTCCTCCCCTGCCCAAAACTTCCACGTATATGCCCCACGTCGCGCGAAATTAAAGGTTAAACGAATTCCCCAAATACTCACCAATACCGCCATCAGTGTCATTCTATCCGGAAAACCGGCTACCGCAGTCATGTGCCAAGCATAATAAACAGGAACAATGCTCCACAACTTATCCACTTGAGAATTGTTTCGGCTGAGTTCACCCACTATGAAACAATAAGCAATTACGCCACCAACAATCCAAACCATATGGTCGTAGAGGATGGATGATTGAAGCGGAGTTAACGGAGTACCTAAATAAAATGAGATCATAGGTAATCCAATCACAGTGAAAATCAAGAGTAAAATGGTAACTACCATGGGGTTTATTTAATTATTAATATATCCAGCTTTTGAGGCATCAAAAGGGTAAAAACTACCCGAAGCCACTGCCAAAATAGCGTTTTCTTGGTTTCGTAAGCTCGCCTTCATAAAAATCACGCCTTTCCCTTTTCGAACAACCTCTGATTGTGCCGTAAGTATTTGCGAGATCAATCCGGGTTTTAAAAAATTCACATTCATTTCTATCGTTGAAACTACTTTCCATTCCTCAGCTACCAGGCTCATTGCGCCTGCTCCCATGGTGGCATCCAAGAGCGTGGTTAAAACTCCACCATGCACGAAACCCGGCGTTGCCAGATGCTTTGGTAAAACCGTTAATTGGTAGGTTACTACTCCCGGTTCTAAGCGTTTGAAATCCATGCCCAGCAAGGAGGTAAAGGCATTCTTATCCAGGTATTGTTGAATTAAGAATTCTGAGGAACTGACTGAATCCATGGAAAAATAGCGTTAGAAAGTTCCCGTTGCACTTGCACGAAATGGATCGTTTCCACCCAAATATTAATATTCAACGTACCCGATTGTTCATTAAACTCCGTAAAATACAAAGCAGGAGCAGGATCTTTCAACACCTTGGCATTCGAATCTATTAAGGTTTTGATTTTCTCCAAGAATTCGGAGGAAGTTTCTTGGTAAGGCACTGGCACCAGGAGGTCGATTCGTCGCCTACCTTCACGGGTAAAGTTGGTAATTACTCCGTTGATAAGGGGCCCGTTGGGCAACACAACGGTTTTGTTGTCCACGGTTCTTATGTAGGTGTTAAACATCTGGATTTCTTTTACTTCTCCTGTAATAGTCAACGCCTGAATCGTATCATGCAATTTAAACGGTTTAACAATCAAGATAAGAACCCCTCCGGCAAAATTACTCAGTATTCCCCCGAAGGCAACACCAAACGCAATACCTACTGCTCCAAGGATGGTAACAAACGAGGTCATGGCTACTCCAAGCTGAGAAATAGCCAGAAAAACCGTTATTACCTTGGAAATAATGGAAGTAAAATTCGATAGAAAGGTAACTAATCCTTCTTCCGCTTCGCGCCGCCTCAATACTGCGGAAACCATCAATGAAATTCGTTTGGCCAACCAGAAACCAAACACCAAGATAATTAGACTCAGGACGATGTTTATGGCTAAGTTGGAAATCCAACTGAACAGTTGATCTTGTGGAATGTTTAAGGTGTGTAATAACGATTTCATGAGCGTACGGCAAAGCGCGAAAATAAAAAAAATAAGCTTCTACCCGTGGATTTAGCGCAAAATAACTCCCCAACACCTTCGAATTTACACCTTTGGAAATCCTTTTTCCCGTTGGAAGCATCGAATCGATATTTGGATTACTTGCTAACCTTATCCACCTTGAAGCAAGGACAAATCACCTTGTTTGGAAATACCTATCCTACGCCGCGTCTAGAAGCATTTTATGGCGAAGCAGGGTTAAGCTATACGTATTCAAATCAAAGGTTGGCTGCCTTGCCAATGAGCTCGATATTGAAGGAAATTCAACAGGCAGTTATCGCAAAAACGCAGCAACAGTTCAACGCAGTTTTAATCAATTACTACCGCAACGGTAACGACTCCAACGGTTGGCACGCCGACAATGAACCTGAATTAGGAAAGGATCCCATCATTGCCTCGGTGAGTTTTGGAACAAGCCGAATTTTTCAACTAAAATCGAATGCTGGAAATCAACGTCAAAGCCTTCTGCTCGAGCATGGAGATTTACTGCTCATGGGTTCCGGAATGCAACTGCACTGGAAACATTGTTTACCCAAGCGACCTAAGGTCCTTGAACCTCGAATCAACCTCACCTTTCGAAGAATAATGTATCCGTAGTTAGGACTTCCGAAGCCAAAAAGCAAGCTGCCGGAAAGAAGCTTTGTGGTCGAAGGATAATATCCCCTGTTTAAAAATTCTCCCTGCAAAAACCACGCATACTGTCCCTACCACCATTTGAAGGATCCATGCGACGCATAAGAAAAGATACTCCATAGGAGAAACCCCTACCGCCAATTTCACCATTGCCACCATTCCTGAAGTCCAGGGAAAGTAGGTAAAAAAGTCGGTGAGGCCGGACTCAGGAAAGGCCATAGCATTGTATCCTGAAAAAATGCTTAACGACAATAAAATCCATGTTGGGATGGCAAACTGTTGCCCATCGGAATGATCTCCGCTCATTGCCCCCATTACCGTAAAAAAGGAGGCAAAAACCCAATAGGTTCCGATGAAAAAAAGGAAAAAATTCGGCAACAACCATAGATAATTGATGCGTTGATACACGAGTTGCACTTGGTCGTTTTGCGGTGCATTCGCCTCTAACCCCAGTTCTTTCAGTTGGCTGCCAGTTACCTGAACACCTTGCAGGTATTCCGGCGTAAAAAACTCAGGAACAATCCAAGTTTTTAAGATAACCAAACCGATTCCTACCAAAGCGAACCAAACACCCAATTGAACCAGGGATGCCAGCCAGTTTCCCGCAATTTTGCCCATCATGAGTTGGTGCGGACGAACGCTTGCTAAAAGAACCTCAGAGATTCTGCTGGATTTTTCCCGGTTGATACTTCGAGTGATATTGGTTCCGAAAAATGCAATAAAAAACATCATCATATATCCTAAAGAAAATCCAACCCATCCAACCTCATCGCTCGATTGTCCGTAGGGATCATTCACATTTCGGAAATCGATGTTCAGGGGTTGTTTGATGCTGCGGAAGTCTTCTTCGGACATCGTAGTAAATTGCGTAATCATCACCTCCTCTACCCGACGTTCTAAATCAAATTTGAGTTTCATTTTAAGGGCCAAGCTTGGCGATTCTTTGTAGAATAGAAAAACTTTTTTATTGATCAACACCTTTTCGTTGACCTCAACCAAGGCATCAAATTCGTTAAATTTTGGACTCGTTTTAAAAGGATTCAGTTCAACGTAATCGTCATAAAAAAAATACTGTACATTTTCGATAGGATTTGAGGCGATTTTTCCCTCCAACAAATTGGCTGGATCAGCGATCAATACCTTCATTTTATTAGTTCCTTGGTTACCTGACAGTAACAGCAAATAAATAGTAAGAACCATCAAGCAAGGTCCAAGGATAAGCATCCAGCGAAATGAACGGTTATTCCATCGTTCCAAAAATTCCCTCCACGCTAAAAGCCAGCTATTTCTCATGCGTTACCAATTTTACAAAAACCTCTTGCATACTCGGTAATTGTTCTTCAATCAATTCGAGTTTCACCGCTTCTGAAAGGCGTTCAAATACTTGATTAAAGGCATAATCCCCGCGGCTCTTGATGTGTGCCTCGTATACGCTGTCGGACAGTTCGGTGCAGGTTAATAATTCAAACCAAGTCCATAGAGCGTGGGCAAAGGCCATTTTACTTCCACGAAAACGCAGCTTAAAATTACCGGATTTGTAGGCTGAACGTAACGTTAACACGTGCTCTTTGGCTACCAATTTCCCTTGATGTATCAACGCCACTTCATCGCACAGCTCTTCCACGCTGTTCATGTTGTGCGTTGAAAAAATGACGGTTTTTCCTTCCGCCTTAAAATTCCGCATTTGTTCCAACAACAAATCCACATTCAACGGATCGAAACCGCTTAAGGGTTCATCGAGAATCACGATCTCGGGATTATGCAAAATACTACCAATGAATTGAACTTTCTGCGCCATTCCTTTTGAAAGGGTGCTGATTTTACGATTGTTCCACGACGTTATTTCGAATTTTTCCAACCAATCTAGCGCAGCCTTGTTCGATTCGAATTTAGATAAACCTCTAAGCTTCCCTAAAAACACCAAATGATCCAATACACGCATTTCGCGAAAAAGACCACGTTCTTCGGGTAGGTATCCAAAGGACCTGACATGCTGCACATTCAACGATGTTCCATGAACTTTTATGGATCCTTTTGTAGGGGCAATGATTTGATTAAGCAATCGAATAAAAGTGGTTTTTCCTGCACCATTCGGGCCAATTAACCCGAAAACTTGTCCAGGCTGAATGCGCATTGAAACCTCCTCTAAGGCTACCTTTTGATGGAATACTTTCGTAAGTTCCTGCACTTCAATCATGCAACGAAACTAAGGAATATTTTGATGTAACGTTGACCAGCACCACGAATATCGTCGATGAGCCACGAAAAAAAAGACTCCTAACCCGAGCATCAATAACACTACACTCAACGCATCAAAACTCGCCGAATCGCTGGTATACAGGGCGGGAAGTTGCAGCGCTTGGTCTTTGGACGTCAACAGAATTCCCGAGAAAAAGTTGTTTGCAAAGTGAAATCCGAAGGCCAACTCAATGCCGCCATCCAAGCAGGTAATCAACGCTAAAAAAACACCTAACAGCACATAAATACTCAAAATTGCATACCCGTGTTCCGACACTTCTGGATTTCCAAGATGCATAATCCCGAAGAGTAGCCCGCTCAATGCAACAGCTATCCAAGGCTTTTTCAACCGTAACGCAAACCCTTGTAGGGCATATGACCGGAAAAGTAATTCCTCGGCGAGTACTTGAAACGGCAACAAGAGCAGCAACATCAAAACAGCCACACCAAAGGCCTTAGGTTCAAAATTCCAGTGCAACGAATCCGAGAAAAATACTGCTTGAAGTCCCGTGCTTAACCCTAAAAATGCTCCCCAAAACAAACATGCAAAGACTACTCGTTGGAAAGAAACTTGATTGCGTTGGGTAATCCAATCCTTCCAGGAAACTCGATGTATTTTTCGTACCGCGAAAAACAGCGCAAGCAGCACGGTAAAAAACGGGATCATTTGTAACAAGAACATGCGTTCAAAACCCAAAAATCTCGAAGCCTCGAATACATCGAATAAACCGTTTTTTGTAAAAACCCAACTTACCGGTAGATTACCCAGCAAAAAGCCCAAAAATACCAACAAAATGGTCAGTGAAACTTGCTTTACCCCATAGGGTTTTTGATACCAACGGTAGATGAAAGGCATCATGAGAAGTAATCTCTAATCCTTCGAAAAAAACCTCCCTCCTTTTCGGATTCGTTCGGCTTGAAATGCGGGTTATTCAGCTGTTTTTCAAACCAAGATTTTTCCTCAGCGCTCAAGTTTGTTGGTGTCCAAACATGAATATGCACCAATAAGTCGCCGGTACCGTATCCCTGAATATTGGGCAGGCCTTTACCTTTCAAGCGAAGCACTTTTCCGCTTTGCGTTCCGGCATCAATTTTTATTTTAGCTTTTCCTCCAAGGGTTGGGATTTCGATGGATGCTCCGAGCACGGCTTCACTCAACGAAATAACCGCCTCGAAATGGATGTTTTCATTTTCCCGTTTCAATTCGGCATGTTCGGCCTCTTCGATCACCACAATCAGATCACCGTTAACCCCATTAAACGGCCCTGCATTTCCTTTACCACGAAGGGAGAGTTGCATTTCATCTTCCACCCCTGCCGGAATCTCAACTTCCACCACCTCTTCCTGTTTACGCAAACCGTAGGCATCGGTATCTGCGGGTTTTTGGTCGATGACTTGTCCGGCGCCTTGGCAAACGTGGCAAGCCGTTTGGGTTTGCATCGCCCCAAGAAACGTTTGGGTAACGCTGGAAATCCGACCGCTACCTTTGCATGTGGTGCATGACTTAAACGTAACTCCCTCGGCTTGTACTAATTTATTGACTTTGATTTTCTTTTTAACTCCTGTGGCGATTTCTTCCAAAGTCAGTTTCATTTTAACCCGAAGATTGGACCCTTTTACTACGCGATTCCCAGAACGTGAACCACCGAAACTTCCTCCAAAAGCACTCCCAAAAATATCCCCAAACTGCGAAAAAATATCGTCCATGTTCATGCCTCCACCAAAGTTCCCCTTCATCCCTTCGTGTCCGAAACGGTCGTACTGTGCCTTTTTATTTTCATCCGAAAGCACTTCGTAGGCTTCTGCAGCTTCTTTGAATTTTTCCTCCGCCGTAGCATCATCGGGATTTCTATCGGGGTGATACTTTAGTGCAAGTTTGCGGTAGGCACTTTTTATATCCTGTTGCGAGGCATCCTTTGAAACCCCTAATACTTCGTAATAATCTCGTTTTTTACTCATTGAATTACTGTCCTACCACTACTTTTGCGTAGCGAATTACTTTGTCGTTTAGGTAATAGCCCTTTTCTACTTGGTCCACAATTTTACCTTTCAAGGATTCATCTTCCACGGGTACGTTGGCAATAGCCTCATGCAATTCATAATTAAACGCTTCGTGCAACGTTTCCATAGCTTTCAAGCCTTTGGCTTCCATGATTTGAGATAACTTATTAAAAATCAAGGAAAATCCCTCCTTCAATGCCTGAGGGTCTTCTACATGCGCATTGTTTGCATTCGCGCGCTCAACATCGTCCAATACAGGCAAAAGCGCAACAATTATGTCCTTGCTTGCTAGCGAAAGATATTCTGCCTTTTCCTTGATGCTCCGTTTGCGGTTATTTTCAAAATCCGCATATAAGCGAAGGTATTTATCCTCTTGGTCTTTTAGGTTTTCTTCTAGCGCTTTAATTCTAAGAGCTAAAGCCTCCTTCGCTTCATTTAATTCAACGTTTTCTGCTAGGGAATCCACCGGGGTTTCTGGGGTTATTTTCTTTTTGCTCATAATGTATTTCCAATTTGCGCTCCGCCGAAGCAATAAAAGTTCCAAAGTCACATTTCCTATTTCTTTGCCAAAATGACTTATTTACTACACTGGTTGGCAGAACTTAGGTGAAATTTCGGCATAAATCCACCAATTTCTTGGCTTTATGGCTGTCAAAAACCAGGCGCTCTTCTGAGAAAAACGAACTTGGGTCCAGCGATTCTTTCGTTGTTGCTGAGAAATGCACTGCGTCAGGTTGTACTTTTTGGACGATTTCAGCAACATTCGCTAAATTAATCCCACCACCGGCCATAATTTCAATGGAACCTTTGGCGTGGGCGACCATTTCCATCAGTGTTGGAATTCCTTTACTCACCGAAGTAGCCAAACCTGAGGTTAAAATTCGATTAACCCCTATTTCTTTCAGAAATTCCATTTCTTCATGCCATTCCACCAAGTCATCAAAAGCGCGGTGCAAGGTAACTTCTTTCCGGAAATTCGACCGTATTTCTTGAATTACCTCGCGTTCTAAACGCATATTGGGTTTTAACAGTCCAACGACAATTCCATCGACATCCAAGGAATTCAACAACTCAACTTCCCTCAAAATAAGTTGAATTTCATCCGAAGAATACACGAATCCTCCCGAACGAGGTCTTACCAAAACGTGGGTACTTAAACCAAAATCCAATGATGTTTGAATAAACCCCAAGGATGGAGACAGTCCTCCTTGTTCTAAGCAAGTGCATACTTCCACGCGGTCCGCTTTCAATTCCACGGCTGCTTGCAAGGCTTCCATTGTTGCGGCACATATTTCTATTTTCACAGTACAAAGGTGCTAATTTCTATCAAAATCTGCTTCCTTATCAGGCCATGTTTTGACTATATTTGCACAAAAATCCACAAGCTATGGTTGACCTTTCCCAAGAGTCCTATGACTTTAATCAATTTCGAGATGAGGTATTAGCAGACTTCAAACTTGCTTGTTTATCGCGAGAGGCATCGTTGCTTGGGCGCAAGGAAGTACTTACTGGAAAAGCCAAGTTTGGTATTTTTGGGGACGGCAAGGAATTAGCGCAAATTGCCTTGGCCAAATACTTTCAGAACGGGGATTTCAGGTCGGGGTATTACCGGGACCAAACCTGGATGATGGCCATCGGCGAATTGACCTTGGAGGCTTACTTTGCCGGTTTGTACGCCCACACCAACGTTGAAATCGAGCCTCAATCTGCCGGACGACAAATGGGAGGTCATTTTGCTACACGCAATTTGGATGCGCAAGGAAACTGGAAAAACCTCACCCAACAGAAAAACAGTTCGGCCGATATTTCGCCCACCGCAGGTCAAATGCCACGACTGCTCGGATTGGCCTTAGCCTCCAAAATATACCGCAACAATGCGGATTTGCACACGGAGGAATTTCAAGCATTTTCGATACAAGGGAACGAAGTGGCTTTTGGCTCCATTGGCGATGCGTCGACTTCAGAAGGGCCTTTTTGGGAAACGATGAATGCTGCAGGCGTGCTCCAAGTGCCTATGGTGATGTCCGTATGGGACGATGGTTATGGCATTTCCGTGTCCCGCGAGCTTCAAACCACCAAAAATAGCATTTCCGAAGCCTTAGCAGGCTTTCAACGCACCCAAGAACAGCCTGGATTTGAAATTTTCACCACACGCGGCTGGGACTACCCTCACCTATGCAAGACCTACGAACAAGCGGTGGCATTGGCACGTACGGAACATGTACCCGTGTTGGTGCACGTGCAGGAGGTGAATCAACCCCAAGGCCACTCCACCTCGGGATCGCATGAAAGGTATAAGGACGCCGAGCGCTTGGAATGGGAGAAAACCCAAGACTGTATTGTCAAATTCAAGGAATGGATTCTGAATTTCGATGGAGGACCTGAACCCCTTGCCACCCCTGAAGCCCTTGAGCTAATTGCCGAACAAGCAAAAGAAGAAGTTAAAACCTCCAAAAACACGGCGTGGAGTTTATATACCGAAGACATCAAACAGGATAGCGTATCCTTAGAAGGAATTTTAAGCGGCTTGATTCAGGAAGGTACCTTGAGCAACCAGTTTCAAGCGGAGTTAACTGCGTTGATGAACAACCGCGAACCGCAGCGAAAAGAGGTATTTTCATTGGCGCGTCGTGCCCTTCGAAGCCTGCATGGATCAGAATCCACCAACAAAGCAGTACTTCGCCAATGGTTGGAACGAAAAAAGGAAGAAAGCCACGACCGCTACGCTTCGCATTTATACAGTGCCTCGGAGCAACGCATTGATAATATTACTGCAGTCGCCGCCACCTACGACCACGATGCACCGATGGAAGACGGGCGAATTATCTTGCGAGAAAACTACCGAAAGCTGTTAGAAAAATACCCGAACTTACTGATTTTTGGGGAAGATGCCGGAAAAATTGGCGGGGTAAACCAATCGTTGGAAGGCATGCAAGAAGCGTTTGGGGCGCACCGGGTTTTCGATACAGGAATCCGTGAATGCACCATCGTGGGGCAAGGCATCGGGATGGCGATGCGTGGGCTGCGTCCGATTGCTGAGATACAGTACTTGGATTATTTGCTTTATGCGATTCAAATTTTATCCGACGACTTAGCTACAGTTCAATATCGCACGAAAGGGGGACAAAAAGCGCCCCTCATTATCAGCACCCGAGGACATCGTTTGGAGGGTATTTGGCACAGCGGATCCCCGATGGGAATGATCATCAACGCGGTGCGGGGCATCCATGTGTGTGTACCGCGAAACATGACCCAAGCGGCCGGTTTTTACAATACTTTGATGGCGTCGGATGAACCTGCATTGGTGATTGAACCCTTGAACGGTTACCGAACCAAGGAAAGAATGCCCAACAATTTGGGCGAGTATCGTTTAGCCTTAGGAAAAATAGATGTATTGGCTGAAGGCAAGGACCTCACTTTGGTATCCTATGGTTCCACCTTGAATCTTTGCCTGCAAGCGCTTCCTGCGCTGGAGGAATTGGGGATATCCGTTGAGCTGATCGATGTGCAAACCCTGCTGCCGTTTGA
>RFQF01000241.1 GCA_009925805.1 Flavobacteriia bacterium
AACTTCCATTTGAACCAATAATTCCGTACGCACGTATTCAAAGGCAAATTCCTGGTCGTATTTTTCTGTTGGCCGTAGAAGGGCCGCTATATCTCCGGTGAATTCATCATCTCGGATTTTAACCTCCAAGTTTTGAAGGAATCCTTTTTGAGTTGGAGGTTCAGCTACCCCAAAATCCATGTAGGCATGATAACATTGGAGCAGGGCCTTTTTATCCAAGTCAGGTACTTGCACCAGCGCCTTGAACAAATCGTATAAATCACGACCCTTTCTTCGTTGGTACAGGGCCCTGAGTTTTGTACCCTATAGTTCTTCCAAGGGATAGGTGGTGATGTTGCAAGAACCTTTAAACCATGAAGAATTGACCTGAAATGGAAATTTCTGGTAGCCCAAGACAGTGAAGTGTTCTCGGCAATTGGTTTCTACTTTGAGGCGCAGTTTTTGAATCGGAGGAAACTCCGATTCAAAACGGTAATGCAGAGTGAAATTGTTTTCTTTTTGTTTGCGGGCAGGCTCACCCAAAAAGACCAATCTATCTCTTATACGATTCACCAGGGGGCCGAACGGCTCTGCGTTAATTTGGACCAAATCAATGTCCTCGGAATAACGTGGTTGCTCCATTCCGTGATATACGCCTGTGGTATCATTGGTCAAGTTCGATGGTCACATTCACGATTACTTTCCATCGATCATAGGAGGCCGAACCATTAATTGGAGTGGAGGCTTTCAATGGAATGCGAAACAAAGTTGCCTTGCTGTTTTGCAGTGCCTTGTACAAGGCATTTCCTAACGACTTTTGATCCAATATATTGTCTAGCAGATAACCCAAACGCTGCAAGGCGGTTACTGGAACGTGTTCCAGAAGGTTGCTGTCAAAAGCACTGGGTTGAATTCGCTCAACCAATTCAGCCAAAACTGTAGCTACCCTGTTGATGCCACCCACCCGTTTCGAATACTGAATCAAATCAGTGGCCGTAAGGGCAGGATTTGATATTTTTAGATATCCGGCCTCGGTTTTTCGAATGTCTAACAAAGTTGCCGGAATTTCCTTTTTGCTAACATAATTCACCTTTAACCCTTTTTTCTGCATTGGCCGCAACACAGGAAATGCAGTCACCACAAAAAACTCCTGAGGCTGCTGGTGCGCTGCTCCATGATAGGCAGCTGCGTTCAACAAAGCCAAGTAATAAGGCCTATCCAATTCTTTCATCAACGCATCCAAAAACATAGTGGGCGGAAGGATTCCCTTGGACCTGTATTGGGGCGGGATGATTAGGTAAAATCCTTTGTGGATTGATAAAATCCGCTTTTTGTCAACCAATCTTTTCAAGGCAAACTTATGAGCCGTATCGGACTGCTCAGGAAAATCCGCACGGAACCTATGGAGGGCAAACGAATATTGACCCATCGACACCTGATGGTATACCCATTCTTCAGCGTTCATTGGTGGCTCTGAACCTTTCATGAGAGTGATTTTTTGCGAAAGGTAGTGAAAAACGCTGCTTTTCGCAAATTTTTTCTCTCAGATTTTTGGTTAAGGAACCAAATGGAGAACAGTGTCCGCCCCTCCTTTAGGAGCCGGCGATGGGGGATCCGAAAATCCCCACCGCCAGTTCCAGCCATAACAAAACGAAAATCAGCAGAACCACGGCGATGATCCACCAACGCATCTTGTGTTGGCGCCAACGATGCATCACCGTCTCCAGGGTGAATCCTGCGGTAAGGACCAAAAGGCCCGCGATCAGATAATCAAAGCCAGGCCAGTTTAC
>RFQF01000242.1 GCA_009925805.1 Flavobacteriia bacterium
TGTCTATTTACAACGAAGGTGCTTTAATCGCTTTTATGTTGGACATGCAACTGCGGAAGGCTACGAACCACAAAGTGCGCTTAAGCTCCTTCATGCAACAGCTCTACCTTCAATTCGGGAAATCCTCCGAAGGATACACGGAAACAGCCATTCTTGAAGTATTGCATTCGCTAAGTTCTGTGGATTTTACACCGTTTTTTCAACGTTATGTAAACGGCGCGAACGGTTATGAGTCAGGATTGGTTGAAGCGCTTGAATTTCTTGGTGTAACGATGGAATTAAGGTCTCCGAAGTTTCCTTTTACAGGAACGACTGGAATCCGACTTGGTAAGCGCCTTGGAAGCTATTTCATTGCTGCATTGGCGGAAGGAGGTCCTGGAGAGACCGCAGGATTGTGTGAGGAAGATGAGCTTATTTCCTTGAATGGAATTGCTTTTCAGGAGGAAAACGAGGCGTTCATTATGCAACTTGAGGGAATTGCGGAAATCCAACTCGAATTCCGTCGAGGAGGCATTGAAAAAACCGTAATCTTGCCGAGCGTCCAACGTACTTTTTTCCCGTCAGTGGTATTGACAAAAGGAGCAACGGAGGAAAAACAAGTATTAAAAAATCAAGAACTTTTCGGTATTTAACCGGGCTATTTATTGTTTTTTAGCTACCTTTGATTAAAATTTTTAGGTATGAAAAACATTACAATCGTGTTCTTTTTGGCTTCCTTTGCAGCCTTTTCACAAAACTTTAATCAGGGGAACGAACCCGCTATTGGAAACCAAATTACCCTGCATCTTTGCGACTCTAACGCGAACATTTTGGCAAATACTACGGGAAACAATGTTACTTGGAATTTTAGTCAAATTGCCGGGATTTATGGCGTAACTAAAACGGTTCAATTGAATGACGCAACCATGAACCCAAACATTGCTTCCTTTACTGGTGCCACCAAAGTGTATGACATCGGCGGTACCTTGCTAACGTTCTTTTCCTCCACCGCAAATACCCGAACTTCCCAGGGTTTTATCTTCAATGAGCCTTCATTAGGTGTCGTTACGGCAAGTTGGAACAGCAACAGTGAAACCTTAATGAATTATCCTTTTGCGCTTGGCAATACGTCCACGGACAATTTTGCAGGGACCGTAAATACCACGGCTACAGGCACCATTCCTGCAACCGGCGCTTGCATGACGGCTGTCGATGGCTCTGGGACCTTGATGCTTCCAGGAAACCACACCTATACCAATGTTTTACGTTACCATTTGATGGATTCTGCGAATGCGTCCGTCTTCGGAAGTTCTGTTACCTTCATTCGTGATGTGTATGAATATTACGATTTCACCGTAGGAAATTTACCGATTTTTCTAACCATGACAATCACGGTAAATTCTCCTTTGTTCGCCAACAGTGTCACCTTAATTCTCAGTAAAGACCAGCCTACCTCGTTTGTTGGCTTAAACGAAAATAGTGTCAATGCGTTCACCGTTTATCCCAACCCAGCGCAAAACACCCTACAAGTATCCGGACTTGCAACAGAAGTTCCTTATGCCATCAGCAACGGTCAAGGTCAGATCGTCAAATCAGGGATCTACGCTGAATCCATCGATGTAACCAATCTAGCATCTGGACTTTATTTCTTGAATATCGACGGTCAGGTCGTAACCTTCAAAAAATAAGTTGCTTTTGTGCTGAAAATTCTATGGGTTATTCTTGCGGTCGTTTGGCTACAAATTGCTTGGGCTCAGGCGGACCGCGAGTTGACTCCAGAACTCAAGGCA
>RFQF01000243.1 GCA_009925805.1 Flavobacteriia bacterium
TTAAATAGGAAAATGGGTTCAGGTGTTTTTCCATGGGATATTGTCATTTTGGCAGATTTCGATAAAAAAGAAGGCTTAAAAATCGATTCTACGGAATAAAATTAATGTTTCGCTTCGGATTTTCAAGACCTGTGCCAATCCGGAACTATGGAAAATGTGTCATGCATTTTATCGCTTAACGGAAGAATTGTATTTTTGTAAAAACCGAATCATGCGAAATTTTATTCTTTTAATGCTTTTTCTTTCAGGAAGTGGGATCGCTTTGGCGCAAGACACGACTTGGGTTCAAACGTTCACCTTTGACTCCATCACCAGCCGGCACGCTGTTTTTCATTTTCCGGCTTCCTTGGACACCCAGCGTTTTGAAAAAGTGCTGATGTACTATAAATTGAAATGCAGTCCTTTAACGACCTGGGACCAATACAATTGTGGTGAGTGGGATTATTTAACCTATACCCGCGTTTTCGACCATACCGGAACGTATGATTCCGTAAAACGGCAATCGGCGAAATACCTGGCGAATTGCGCTGCGCCCACCGTTATTCCTTACAATACGCCGGTGGTTGCTCCGCAATGGTTTAACCTGCAACAGCATCAACAATCCTTTCGTTCCGGAGATCAACTGCAAGACCTGATGGTCAATGGCGGTTTGGGAAACACCAACCTGCTGTTTCATACGCAAAGCTATGGTGGGACGTACCAGTTTATCATTACCGCCCAAGAATTGATGTTAGCTGGAATTCAACCCGGAGATTTACAGTCTTTATCCCTTTACGTAAATAATGTAGGATTAAACGAGGGTTTGCCGTTCCCAAACATCGCGTTGAAAGCCACCAATTCCTCTGTATTGTCGGGTTTAGTTTCGGGAGGATTTACTTCCGTTTACGACCGCAATGTAGCTCCTGGAGCACTTCAATTGGGGGTGAACCACTTTTTGTTCTATCAACCCTTTACATGGGATGGAGTCCAAAACATTATTGTGCAATGTTCCTTTGAACAAGATGCGCCGTTGCAGACCCAAGCCAGTTTTAATGCGGAAAACAGTGGGGGTGTATCGAGCCGTTATTTTGATGGTGTGAACCGGGTGTTGGAATTCAATGGCACCAATTACGCCATGCTTGAGATGTCGGATACCTTAATTAACGGGGATATAACCATTGAATTTTGGGCGAAAGGGAATGGAAACTTGGCCAGCAATACTTCCTTTCTAGAAGCGTATGACACCTTAAATAATCGCGTTTTAAATATCCACATGCCCTGGAGTAACAACAACCTGTATTGGGATGCAGGAAATACTACGGGATATGACCGCATCAACAAACCCATGAGTCCCCAAGAAGTGGACAACCAGTGGAACCATTGGGCTTTCGTAAAAAAACAATCCAGCGGTCAAATGTTCATTTATAAAAACGGTCATACATGGCATGCTGGGATCAATCTGAACCGAACTGTGGGCTACATTCATCGCTTCATTCTTGGGGCAAATATGAATTACACCAATAACTGGAAAGGGCAAGTGGATGAATTCCGTGTGTTTAGAACAGCGTTGGATTCTGCCACCATTTTAGCCAATTACAGTTCCAAAATCACGGGAGCTCATCCCAACTACAACGCATTGATGGTTTACTACGATTTTGATAACCAAAATTACGCAGACGATCGTTCCCCCAACGATTATAAATTGATGTTGTCGCACGGTTTTGATCCTATTGCGGGCAGCATGCTGAAGACTGCAGCGCCAGTTGCAGGGGTCCAAACCCTAAACGAAC
>RFQF01000244.1 GCA_009925805.1 Flavobacteriia bacterium
GCATACGACAAGGCGTCGGCTAAAATCATTCGCCCTTCTGCATCGGTATTTAGGACCTCTACGGTAGATTGATTGTACATAGTTATTACATCCCCGGGAGTGTAGGCATTTTCTCCGGGTCGGTTGTCCGTTGCGGGGATTAAACCAATCACATGGACTGGGATATGAAGCATGCTTAGGGCTTTGATGGATGCGGCAACCATAGCTGCGCCGGCCATATCGCTTTTCATGGAGTCCATAGATCCCGGGGTAGGTTTCAAGCTCAATCCTCCGGTATCGTAAACCACGCCTTTTCCCACTAAAACAATGGGTTTAGCGTTAATCGGTTGTTCAGGTTGGTAATTTATAATGGAAAAAGTTGGCGGAGTCAAGGACCCTTGATTCACGGCCAGAAGCCCCCCCATTTTCATCGTTTTTATTTTTGCATGGTTCAATACTTCTACCGAACACCCTTTTTCGCAAAAGGTCCTTATTTCCTCGGCAAACTGCACTGCGTCCAAATGAGAAACGGGCAAATTCACCATATCTCGCGCCCAAAAAACAGCTTCTTGCACAGCGGTTAAATAGGCTATATCTGAATCCGTAATCGAATTTGGGACTACCACTTTGTTCAGTGTTTGAACTTCTGGCTTCGAAAGGAAACGATCGAAGCGGTATGAGGCCAACATGAGGCCTTCTGCGAGGTGTTTAATTTCGTAATCCACCTCCAACGACAAAACCTCAACCTCTTTCTTAAGTAATCCAAAGATCTCTGCCCCAATTAATCGCTGTTTTTCTGGAGATAATTCGCTAAACCGCGGGTTGAGGTGCACCTCCCAACC
Organism: Flavobacteriia bacterium; assembly: GCA_009925805.1. Lineage (GTDB taxonomy): Bacteria > Bacteroidota > Bacteroidia > Flavobacteriales_D > Crocinitomicaceae > UBA952. The sequence continues at coordinate 822 of RFQF01000244.1, forward strand.
ATTCTTCTTAACATAGTCCCAATCCTTTTCCCCGAAATTTTCGCTTGAGGAGGGCCGCACAACGGTTGCAGTTTCTACCGCATTTCTTAAAAATTCAATCATGGCACAAAAATAACATTAAATGGCCTTAGCAGGCACCCCTTTAAAGTGCCTTAACACTTTTTCTATAATTACAGGAATGGGCCAATCCATAACCTCCTCTTGGTCGCACCAAACCACTTCCTGTTTGGTGGGTGGACAATCCAACACGCTCGTTGCATAATGCCATTTTTGATGGCTTAACACATGTGTTCCTCTGGGTAATAGCCATTCCTTTTGATCGACGCCATGGGCTAATCGCTCCAAAAAGGTCTCCTCCGAATCGAACTCCTCCAAGGGGAGCAGGTAGAGGTTTTTCCAAATGTTTGTCTCCGTTTGTTTGACAAGTGCAATTTTCCCTTGGTATACATGCAGATGAAACACTACATAGCGTTGTTTTTGTTTTTTCTTTGGCGTTTTGACGGGCCGTTCATGGTAGGTGTTCAAGGCGCGGGCTTGGCATCCGAAACTTAACGGACAAGATTCACATTTAGGTTGACGCGGCGAACAAATTAATGCACCAAGATCCATGAGCGCTTGATTAAAATCTCCCGGGCGCGAAAGGGACAACCCTTCCTGAGCAAGAGCTTGAATCGTTTTCAAGGTTTGAGCAGATTCAATGGGTTGGTCGAGGTTGAACAATCGCGTAACAATTCTGAAAACGTTGCCGTCTAGGGCCGCCTTGGGTTCATTGAATGCAATAGAGGCAATGGCGGCAGCAGTATAGGGACCAATTCCTGGCAAGGCTAATAGGCGTTCATAGGTGTTTGGAAAACCCTTGCCCTCGGATACAATCATTTTCGCGGCGGCATGCAGCTTTCGAGCTCGTGAATAATAGCCA
>RFQF01000245.1 GCA_009925805.1 Flavobacteriia bacterium
GATTTTGAATCCGCCACGGCTTGGCTGTATGCCCAGGACAAGGAAAAGCAGCTTTTAGAAAAAAATATCCGAGCCTTCGCCCATCACACCCACCAACGATGGGTAGTTGAATTGCTCGGATAAAGCAAGATTACGATTTCTTTTTAGCTCGCATGAGGGTTCTTGTGCCAAAATCGCCGAATTTTGCTGTATGAAATGCATGCACGCTTTGTGGTTTTGCTTGTTGCTGTCCCCAATTTGGGCGCAACGTTCGGGTTCTTTGGGCTATCGTTTGGACATCCAACGCATGGATTTTTTTCATACCCTCAGTTTCCAAAAGACCTTTCAAGGGTTCGGGTTGGATGCCTATGCGGGCCTTGGTCAACGCAATACCTTCTCAGGCGCAACTTTTTTTCCACAAGTGGGTTTCCAGGCACAAGGGTTTCCGCTCGGAACAAAGCCCGGTTTTTTTCAAGGATTTCAGCTGCATGCAGATGTGGCATGGGCCTATTTGGCAAAGCCGTTTTTGTGGCATTATTCCCGCCTTCAGCTGGGTTATGGCTTTTTTTGGCCCCTCACGAAGGTGGCCTCATGCGGGCAACTGCGCTTGACGCACCAGGCGGGAATTGCTGGGAACCTGGAGGTACAACAGCACATGGCGCAAAGCCACCGCTTTTTAGATTATCGTTTTTCCTTAGGTTTGAATTATGTACTGCCGAATTAGCCTTTTTTGCTCCTTGCTCTTTTTTTTACACGGATGTAAAAAATCATACGTCAATGTTACCTCGAAGATCATCGGCCATGCGGCTACTGGGTTGAAAATGCCCAACGCGATCTACCACGACAATTCGGAAGCAGGAATCGTGTACACCCAGCAACTTCCTTTTTGCGCTGGAGTAGAAGTGGATGTGCGGATGGACCAATCCGGAAAATTATGGCTTTTTCACGACGAAACCTTGAGTCCAGAAATAGCGGAAAGCGGCTGCATTGAAACGCACACCAGCTCGACCTTAGCCCAATTTCATTACCGAGGCCTCCATCAAGAGCCTTTATTTGCCTTGACGGCAGCAAGTGCAACGCTGTTCCAAGGTAAATTCACCTTTTTCGACATCAAAGCTTGGAATGCCTGCGAAAACACCGTAAAAGAAGCGGTTGAATTCAAAAATGCCTTGTTAGCGCTGGGCATGGACAGTAGTTCATTTGGGATTATTGTACCCAACGAAACCTATTTCCAAGCCCTAAAAAATACGTTTAACGTTTACCTCAGCATCCAGTCCATCAGCGATCTTTCGAATAATTTTTTGGAAAATGAACCGAAATTAAAAGGAATTGTCGTTCGAAATTCTGCGATAAGCGAAGCGGAAGTGAATTTCCTGAAGTCCATTCACAAAGAGGTGGTCATTTACGAAGTACGTTCTGCCAAAGGAATCAAGGATGGGTTGCAAAAAAATCCGAACTACTTGATAACGGACGATGTGAAGTTAACCGTTGGACTTTTACACTAGTTTGATTTATTCCGACGAATCCGCATGTTCAGGATTTCTACGAACATGGAAAACCCGAATCCAAAATAAATGAAGCCTTTCGGGATTTCGTGACCAAAAGCTTCGGCTACCAGAAAAACGCCGATCATGAGCAAGAAACTGAGGGCAATGGTTTTGATGGTTGGATTCTTTTGAATGAAGTCGCTGATGATCCCAGAGAAGCGGATCATTACTAACATGGAAATCAACACCGATAAGTATACGATAGCCATTGGCT
>RFQF01000246.1 GCA_009925805.1 Flavobacteriia bacterium
GAATATTTGGTGGGAAAACGGCTATAATTCAGGTCAGTGGGTAAGCCCTTCGGTAGGAACTTCCGCATACATCGTGCATGGTACCGACCAACACGGGTGCAGTTCTACGGACACCCTCAACCTAACCGTTTATGCCTTGCCCATCGTCCAAGCGGGAAATGACACCCTTGTTTGCACAGGATCGTCGGTGGTACTGCATGCCACGGGAGCGAGCACCTACCAATGGTCGAATCAAAGCGCGAACAATTCGGCGCTTTCGGTGCACGGAAACTTAGATTTGGTGGTCCTTGGTACGGATCTTAACGGATGTCAACAGCACGATAGCCTTCATATTGGAATCGACTCCATTCCGGTGGTGGACTTTAATTTAATGCCAGCCTCCGGTTGTGCTCCGCTCGAGGTTCTCGCCATCAATCAATCTACGGGAAACACTTTCATCGATTACACCTGGACCTTTAGCAACGGCGCGATGGCCACGGGAGATTCCAGCACCTTGTGGTTCCACCAAGTGGGTTGTTACGATGCTACGCTCACGGTAATGACAACCTTAGGCTGTATTTACAGCGCTAGCCAAATACAGGCGGTATGTACCTTTCCAGTACCCAACGCCTCTTTCAATGTGCCCGGTCAGCCCTTGTCTACCTTGTATAACGGGGGTACCTTTTCCAACCAGAGCACTGGAGCGAACAACTATTCATGGAATTTTGGCGATGGAAGCACTCCCCAAACGGAGGAAAATCCATACCATCAGTTTCCTGTTGAACTTGGAGCTACGTATTCCATCATGTTGGTGGCGACCAATGCCTATGGATGTTCAGATACCGCATATCAGGAAGTAATCGTATTGGACGAATTGGCCTATTATATCCCCAATGCCTTTACGCCGGATGGCGACCAATTCAACAATGTTTGGAAACCTGTATTTAGCAACATAAACGAACCTCAAAACTACCGGGCAATGATCTACAACCGTTGGGGAGAAGTGATTTGGGAGAGTTATAATCCTCAGGTGGGTTGGGATGGCACTTATGGCGAACAAGGCCTTCCTGTGCAAGACGATGTGTATATTTATGAAGTTAGTTTTGGGTATAAATCCAATGCGAAAAAAGAGCGCGTAACCGGCCATATTGTAATTGTTCGTTAAAAAAACAGTATGTTTGATCGAAAAAAAAGGCATGGAATTTTTAAAGAAAAATGTCGGAGTGCTGCTAATATGTATGGCAGTAGTCATTACGGGGATGGTACTGGGTAGGTCGTATCTATCCAAAGGAAAAGCGGATCCAAAAATCAATGTTGTTGGAATGGGAGAAGAAAGCTTTGATTCTGACTTGATCGTTTGGAATGCATCTTTCAGTCGAAATGACTACACGTTAAAATCGGCATACGCTTCGTTGAACAGCGATTTGAAAGCGCTCAAGGATTACCTCAAGAAGAAGGGCGTAAACGAAAAAGACATCATCATCGAAGCGGCAAATATTGAGAAACAGTTCAGTTATGATTATGACCAGCAAGGGAACTTAATTTCCACCCAATTCAATGGTTACCAGATAACGCAAAACGTCAAAGTGCAATCAACAAATGTGGATTTAGTGGATCAGGTTTCTCGGCAAGTTTCTGAATTAATTAACGCCGGAATTGAACTGAATTCCCAGGCACCGGAATATTATTACACCAAAATGGCGGATTTGAAGTTGAAAATGATTGAAAAAGCGACGATTGATGCT
>RFQF01000247.1 GCA_009925805.1 Flavobacteriia bacterium
GGTTAGCACAACAAGGTCGTCCGCAGGACAGTATGAATCCGGTGGAAACCTTATGTTTTATAGGTACCCGAGGTATGGGGGGGCTGGAGTTTGAGCCTACCACTTTCAAGGAAAATAAAAGACCCTTTTCGTTGGAAATTGATAGCCTGGTGGATATAGCCCGAAAAATACTCGCCCGCAAAGAGGCTTTTGTTACCAATTTGCAGAAAGACGAAGAAAAGGCCCTTCTTGAAATCCTTCGGATAGGTACCTCTGCAGGTGGTGCTCGACCCAAGGCCGTCATTGCCTACAATGAAAGAACCGGCGAAGTAAAATCAGGTCAAACCATTGCCCCTAAAGGTTTTGAACATTGGCTGATAAAACTTGATGGTGTAAGCGATGTGCAATTGGGTGAAAGTAAGGGTTATGGCCGAGTAGAGATGGCTTATTACAACATGGCCGTGGCTTGTGGTATCCATATGATGCCTTCTCGATTATGGGAAGAAAACGGTCGGGCGCATTTTATGACCAAGCGTTTTGACCGGGAGGATGGCTCCACCAAACACCACATACAAACATTTTGTGCTATGAAGCACTATGATTACAATCTTGTAACAAGCTTCAGTTACGAGCAGTTGTTTCAAACACTTCGTGAACTCAAACTTCCCTATCCAGATGCTGAGCAGTTGTATCGTAGAATGGTGTTCAATGTATTGGCTCGTAACTGCGATGACCATACCAAGAACTTTGCCTTCCGCCTCAAAAAAGATGGAAAATGGGAATTGGCGCCAGCCTATGATGTTTGCCATGCCTATCAACCCAAGCATCGCTGGGTCAGTCAACATGCATTGAGCATCAACGGCAAGCGAACCCATTTGACCAAAGACGATTTGCTCACCGTTGGTATAGCCATCAAGAACAAAAAGGCGGCGGAAACGATTGAAGAAATCAGTCACACCCTAAGTCGGTGGAAAATCTTTGCCGATGAGGTTTGCGTATCTCCTCGATTGCGGGATGAAATCGCGGCTACCTTGATACGGCTTTAAGGATGCCCCTCATCTCAAGGCTACCTACCCGCCCTAAGGCCCACGGCTTGGGGTTTGAGTTGTGGTTTAAATATAATATTATGTAAGTTTTGAAACAGGATTATGACAAATTGATTCAAAACGTCTTTATTGGAAACCAAAACGCATAAATAGGGGGTGGTGGTGAGGCTCTTTTTTGTATCATCATAGGATTGTTCAAAAAATTTAGGATTGCACTTGTATGGAAACAAAGAGGGATTTTTATATTTGAATCAAAACCAGTTCCAAAATAGACCCCCAACTTTTAATGGTAAATAATACCAAGCACTATTTTCATGAACTTCAAATGGAAAACTGACATGGGGGTAACCTACAGGGTCATCCTCCGTGAAACCCTCCAAAGGGTTTTAAGGATTAAAGATCCTTCAGCGGAATTGGCATCAGAAAACGTTAAGGGCGTTTATCAGCAGGAAATGGTTGTTTTGGATTATGCGGATTTATAGAAGCGGAAATCAGCACTCAGCACTCTGTAAATATTTAATATCAAAGCAGTCAAATTCTCAAAGTATTGCTTGGCAAGATTAGATCCTTAAATAATTTAGCGGTAATGAATTATGTTTAAAGAACTTTTTAAAATAGTATACAAAAATGCCCAAACACTTGGTAAGGAAGATGTTCTTACAGCACTTCTAGCAAGTATGTTTGAA
>RFQF01000248.1 GCA_009925805.1 Flavobacteriia bacterium
GTACAGGTTAGGTTGCGTAATATCCCCGACCTGCATAGCATCGGTGAGCAAGTAAATTTGTTGGTCAATTTCATTTAAATCTTCCATATCCCAAACTTGCGAAGCGTTTCTTGGATTGGAAATAACCCCTTTATTTTGCCGAGTTCCTGCATCGTTCGAGTAGCGTTCTACCGCTTGATCCCAAGTAAGTGCATTCAATTTGAGCAAACGATAACAAGAATCTAAACGTTGGGAGACCTTATTCATGGTTTGCGTACTAAATTCCGGGCGAATCAAAATATGTAAGCAAACAAAATCATCCCCCGTCCGCGAAAGGAGTTTAATAATGTGGTATCCAAATTCGGTCTCTATGGGCTCCGATATTTCTGCGGGTTTCAATTTAAACACCGTTGCTTCAAACTGTGGCACCATCATCCCTTTGGTCGCCGCGATTTTCCCTCCCATGGGAGCGCTGCCGGGATCCATGGAATGGATGCGCGCCATACTTTCAAAATTCTTCCCTTGAACCACAATCAAATCCCGCACTTCTTTAATCTTATCCAAGGCCAATTTTTTATCTTCTTTCGTGATTTCAGGATAGATTACAATTTGTTGAAACCCTAACTGCATATTGATATACGGAACACTGTCAGCAGGAAGGGAATTATAGAAACTCATGACCTCCTTCGGCGTAACCGTTAACCCGGCAGTTATGGTTTGGCGCATTTCATCGGCCAACATGTTTGAACGGATAACTTCCCGAAATTTATCTTTTATTTCGGAATAGGTCATACGATAGAATTCTTCCAATTTCTGCCGTCCACCCATTTGATTTTGAATGGAACGCAATCGATTTTCCATGTCGGCATCCACTTGTTCGTCGCTGATGATTACGCTGTCCAATTTCGCCTGATTAACCAAAATCTGTTGAACCATGAGCTGCTCCAGAACGCGGCAATTGAACGAACTATCCACCTTCACTTTCGCTTCGGAAGCTTGCAATCGCTGCTCTTGAATATCGGAAAGTAAAATAATGTTGTCTCCAACTTGAGCTACCACTTTATCCAGCGTAATGGGCTGACAGAGCGCCACACTGAACGCAGAAACCCATAAAACAAGGAACCCGTACTTCATTAACTTCCGAGGTTGTAAAGCACTTTTTTATTGATTTTAACCTTATATTTCTTTTGAAGACTATCCAACCAGTTTTTTTCCAAAAAGTTCTGATAATCAGAGGTTGCGTTCCCCTTGGCTTCATTTAATTCTTTAAGCATAACCGGCAGTTCGGCATTCACTTTTACCACATAATATTTACCTTCAAAATCATAGGGTTGACTCACACCAGAACTCAAGTTGCGATCTTTCAAGAAAGACGTCGCCTGAGGATCAAATTTGTTCATTTTCACTTTGAGGTTTAATTCCGAATCTTTATTGATTTTTTCAATTACATGCTTGGAGGTGATGGTGTCGTTATTAAGCATAGCCCTTACCTCTTGTGCGATATTTGCATTCAGGCATTCATACACCGTAGCATCAATGCGTTTTGGCCATTTATAGTTTTCGCGGTTCGCATTGAAAAACGCTCGAAGTCCGGCAGTATCTTTTACGGCACGATTCCACACCTTATCTTGCATCACCTCGTACAATAAAATACCGTCATGGTATTCATTCACCAAAGCTTTGTATTCAGGATACTTGGCAGGCAATAAATTTTCTTCGTACGCTAATAT
>RFQF01000249.1 GCA_009925805.1 Flavobacteriia bacterium
TTTTATCCCCAAGTACCCAATTATGCGCCCCAACGACCCCTTCAATAAACAAGTCAATGATCCGGTGAATAACCCGAACGGATACACCTTTGATCCAAGTTACAATTATGCTCCGATACAAAGAATTCGAGGTTTTTTTGGGGTGCGCTATAAACTGTCCAAATAAGGGTATTAATGGCAGTTTTTTTTGATGATTTGATGAACGCGATTTGCCCATGCTTTATCGGAGGCATAACCTGAGGCGCGTATTTTCAGCAGCCAATCTAAATCAGAAGAGGATCCTTTCATCGTAATATAAAAAGGTCGACATGCCACCCACTCACAGAAGCCGTTAAAGGAATCAATCACCGATGGAAAATACCTATACTTACTTTTATACAAGGTAAGGTCTTCTCTACAATTTCCCGCCAATCCAAAATGATTGTTCAATTTTTGGGCAACGAGGCTTTTCCCTCCTGCCGATTCATGATACCCGACCCCTAAAATCACACCTTCCGGAATGCCATAAATGAAGGATAAACTATCAGCGGTTGAACCATACCTATTGAAATACGTTAATTCTTGACTTATACTTACTTGGTGAAAAGCACAAATTACCGTAACTAGGAATAATTTTAAGGTCCGCTTCATGTACGAAATGTATCAATTTCAACATTCACAACCTAATTTTCAAGGTTTAACCCCTACCTTTATCCAATGAATTCGTTCAACTTGTGGTTTCAAACCGCCCGACCAAGAACCCTTCCCCTCTCCGTTTCGGGAATTTTAATCGGCTTTGCCCTCAGCCCTAAAGCTGGTTTGAAATTCCCCTTAGTTATGTTGGGATGTATTCTCACGACCTTATTGTTTCAAATCTTATCCAACTTCGCGAATGATTTAGGAGACGGTCTTAAAGGCACCGATAACCAAGGCCGCATTGGTCCGGAGCGCGCGGTACAATCGGGCCGCATTTCCGCACACGCCATGAAGCGCGCCGTAGTTTTGCTGAGTTTGGCGAGCATGCTTTCTGCAGGATTTCTCCTGTACTTTGCCCTGCCAAACCTTTCCAATTCAGGGTTGCTCTTCTATTCAGTGCTTGCCGTACTATGCGTGCTTGCGGCAATTACCTATACGGTAGGTAAACGCGCCTACGGTTATCACGGGGGCGGGGACCTCATGGTGTTTCTTTTTTTTGGCTTTGTAGCCGTTGTTGGTACACGGCATTTATTTGTAAGTGCCTTTGGTTTATATGAAATTTTGGGTGCCGTAGCCATCGGTTCCTGGAGCACCATGGTCCTAAACCTAAACAACATGCGGGACATCAACAACGATGCAGTGGCCGGAAAACGCACCTTGGTCGTAATGTTGGGGGGAACCCGAGCGAAGACCTACCAATACATGCTCTTTTTAGCCGCCAGCGGTGCATGGTTCAACCTTTTAGTAGGTATTGCCCTTCAGCAAAATGCGCTGGTTCTTTTGGCGGGAATCCCGTTAATTTCGTTGACTTTGCATTCCATTTGCACCGGACTTTCGGCAACACGATAAGGCTTTACCATATCAGAAGGCAACATTGTTAATCCCGATTTCAAAAATTCATTTACACCATCCGGATATTCGGTACTCGATAATGAAGCTTGTTGTACTATGTCATAATTTACAACATTTATAACTACTTGCTTGATCGCTTGACAGTTCTCTAATG
>RFQF01000250.1 GCA_009925805.1 Flavobacteriia bacterium
AAACATACGTGGCGGTTAAAGATGCCGCAGTAGCCATCGCTAATGCTATAACCCAGGGACAAGTAGGCGAATGTTACATATTAGGGAACCAAAACCTTACCTATAAAGAGGCCTTTGACCTTATAGCTGAAACTATTGGGGCCAAAGCTCCAAAATTTTCGCTGCCAACGCAATTGGTTAAATTTTATGGCATATACAACGAATGGTATGCTAAAATTAGTGGCAGAATACCAACTGTAAATAAAGAGATGGCCTTTCTTTCTTGTGAACATCAATGTTATTCAGGAGATAAAGCACGCCAGCAACTTGATATGCCTTGCACGGATCTGCGAATAGCTGTGAAGGAGTGTTTTGAGTGGTTGAACGAAAACGGATACACCAACTAATTTACATCATATGTTTACCGATAAAGTAATTATTATCACAGGTTCAACGCAGGGAATAGGACTGGTTACTGCGGAAATGCTGATACATAGGGGCGCTCGTCTGGTTATTAATTCAAGGTCACCGGAAAAAGTTGAAAAGGCTCTTTTCTACCTTAAAAAAATTACACCAAACGTAATAGGTCTGGCTGGCGATGTCAGCAATTACGAATTTTGTTTGGATTTACGAAATTATGTTATGGAAGAATTTGGGCGAATTGATATTCTAATCAACAATGCTGGTGTAGCCTCTAGTGGCCTTATGAAAGAGATTGTGCCCAATGCCTTCGAAAAGGTTGTTCAAATTAACTTACTTGGTAGCATATACCCAACACTGGCTTGTATAAATGATATTCGCCAACAAAAGGGCTCTATACTCTTTATATCCTCTGTGGCCGGAATTGTAGGGCTGCCAAAGTATTCGGCTTACTCAGCAACTAAACGAGCCATCGTAAGTTTGGCCGAAAGCATTCGATGTGAATTGACGGATGACGGAGTATTTGTAGGCATCAATTATCCGGGTTTTACAGAAAACGAAGATCACAAAACCACGCTCAACGCCAAAGGGGAAGAAGAGCTGCTCCAAAAACGAACGGGCGTAAAGCCTATGAGCCGTGAGAAAACGGTCGAGCGTATTATTCAACAGTTGCAAAGGCGGAAGTTCAGAATGTACGCCTCCTTTTCAGCACAAGCGATTCAATGGATGTATCGTTTATTCCCTCACCTTACGTTGAGTATCCTCCGGTTTAATCGTAAGAAGATTATCTCTATGCAATAAGTCGTATCATAATCCAAAAAACCTTTTTGTTTCTTCGTTATCCGATAGCCGTATATTTTGGTATTTGTATTAATGATTAATTAACGGAATCACTGTTGTGGATTATACAGACCGTGCTTTGGGAACCATGAGAGAATCCGAAGAATTACGGACTATTCCTACTTGCAGCGCGTTGGAAAAAACAGTTGGATTATGAGACTAATTATTTTTGGAATAGCTTTTTGTTTCGCCCTATCAGCCTATTCCCGGAATTCAAAGTACGTTCGGGTTTTTATAGGTTCGGATGGTACAGGACATACCTTTCCAGGTCCATCCATGCCTTTTGGTTTGGTCCAACCGGGTCCCGATAACCGCGATTTTGGATGGAGCCATACAAGCGGGTACCAGTACCAGGACACGTTCCTTTTGGGTTTTTCTCAGACGCGGTTTAGCGGGACGGGAATAAGCGAAATGGGTGATGTATTGTTGCTTCCCATTAATC
>RFQF01000026.1 GCA_009925805.1 Flavobacteriia bacterium
ACGAGATATGCATTATCAGTTCGTGGCGAAGTTAAGCGGAGGGGAAAAACGGCGGTTGAAACTGTTGCGTGTGTTGATGTCGAATCCCAACTTTTTAGTGTTGGACGAACCCACGAATGACCTGGATATATTCGCCATGGCGGCACTTGAAGCATACTTGAGCACGTTTCAGGGATGTTTGGTGGTTATCTCACACGACCGGTATTTTATGGATAAAATCACCGACCATTTGTTTGTTTTCAAGGGCGAAGGGGAGGTGGAGGACATTTTAGGAAATTATAGCGAATACCGAAAAAATCAGCGCAAACCCAAGGAAGGGATAAAGGCAGAGGTTGTTGTTAAAGAACGAGCAGCTGAAGAAAAAAGAAAGCTCAGTTACAAAGAACAACAGGAAATAAAAACCTTGGAGAGGGAAATAGCGCAACTTGAAACTGAAAAAGACACCTTAACCCAACAATTATCCGAAGGGAATTTAAGCAACGACGCGTTGATCAACTTGGGTGAAACCTTAGGAAAAGTAGTCGAAAGCTTGGATGAAAAATCGACCCGTTGGCTGATTTTGGCGGAATTACAATAAAAAAAGCCCGGATTAACCGGGCCTTCATTAATAGGATGTTTTCTCTTAAGCTTGCTTAACAAATTGCACTTCGGCGTTGAGGGTAATTTCATCGCCTAACACGATATTTCCTGCTTCGGTTACGGCTGACCAAGTAAGTCCAAAATCAGAACGTTTGATTTTTCCCGTTAAGCTCAATCCGGTTTTTGTTTGTCCGTAAGGATCCACTGCGACACCTGCAAAATCTGCATTCAAGCTTACGGGATGCGAAGTTCCTTTGATGGTCATCTCCCCATTGATAATCCAATTTTCACCATGTTGTTCCACTTGGGTGGATTTAAATCCGATGGTGGGAAAGCTCTCCGCGTTAAAAAATTCCGGAGACATAAGATGTCCATCGCGGTCTGCAACGCCGGTGGTAAGGCTGTTCACCTCAGCAGTGAAATCAAACGAAGGGTTTTGAAAGTCTTCTGCGGAGGTAAGGGTCGCATCAAAGGTTCCGAAAGATCCTGAAACATTCGAAATCATCATGTGGCGCACTTTGAAACCTACTTCGCTGTGCATGTTGTCAATTTTCCAAGTATTCATTGTTGTTTTATTTTTTGCAAAGTTAGCGAATCAAGCCTTATGCTTGTTAGCGTAATATTAAGGTTTCTTTTGTACTTTTGATAGGTGTACAAAGCGTTGATGTTACTGTTTTTAGGGTGGTTTATTACCGGCCACGCATATTCCCAGCTTGAAATGAAAGCACAGGAGCCCAAGAAAAACAAAGGGCAACTCAAGGCACCCACACAATTCGCTGTAGAAGGCTTAAACATCAAAAACAATCGGATATTAGCATCCAATCCAAATTTTTTGAACAAGCCCTTAGGAGAGCGGGTCAATGAAAAAACCCTACGTACTTGGTCCTATTCGCTCGGATTCCAAACGGGACTGGGCAGATGGTTGCGTTTTGATACAGGGTTGCAGTTCATCCAAAACGGAGAATCCTATGCCTACAGCAACGTTTCAAGCGACAGCACCTTCAGCTATGAAAACCGTTACCGTTACCTCGGTATGCCCCTTTCGATACACCGATGATTTTTAGTCAATTTTACCAAAAAACGGCATGGACCACAGCCTTGGGGTCTAAAAAAGACGAGAAACTCAAAGAAAAAAATACCGAATATGCCGCATCCGGTTTGCAAGTTTTTGGCCAAGTCGGCCTGCAGTGGATCGGCAATAAGGGCTGGGGAGGCATCATTAAAATGGTGTATCGGAACCAACTCACGAACACGTTTTCCAAATACAATGAATCGATTCATCACGCCTACGGTTGGGGCTTCGGATTTGGAATCACTAAAAAACTGGGATGAAAACGAAGGAATTAATCGACTATTTGGAGGGGCGCTTCCCGCTGTATCTGCAAGAAAGTTACGACAACTGTGGGTTACAAATTGGGGATATCGATCAAGATGTATCGGGAATTTTAGTGGCCTTAGATTGCACGGAAGCAGTTATTGACGAAGCGATTAGTCTCCATTACAACACGATTATTACGCACCATCCCTTGTTGTTTAAGGGAATCAAGCGTATTGGGAAATCCACTTCGATAGAACGGATTATTCGAAAATGCATCAAGCACGATGTGGTGCTATACGCCCTGCATACCAATCTAGACAACCACGGGGAAGGGGTGAATAAACGCATCTGCGAAAAACTCGGTATATTCCATCCACGTCCTTTGGTTCCCTACCGTGGCAATCTGTACAAATTGGTGGTATTCACTCCCAAGGACGCCGTGGATTCGCTGCATAAAGCCCTTGGCGATGCCGGCGCGGGAGGCATTGGAAACTACTACGATTGCGGTTTTCATAGCCCAGGCATTGGGTTGTTTACCCCCAACGAACAGGCGACGCCATCCTTGGGCACGGCGCATGTCCCGGAGCGCGTGGAAGAAATGAAAATGGAATACCTGGTACCCAAAAACAAATTGCATCAGGTGCTGCGGGCGATGCACGAAACGCATCCCTACGAGGAGGTGGCGCACGATGTAATACTCTTGGAAAACGCTGACCCAACCTTGGGAAGCGGAATGGTGGGTGAATTAGCCGTGCCTATGGAAGAACAGGCGTTTCTCTCGTTTGTTAAGGAAACTTTTAACGCTTCAGTTATACGGACATCGCCCCTGCTTACACGGACCATCTCCCGCGTAGCCGTTTGCGGTGGAAGTGGTAGTTTCTTATTGGGGGAAGCGCTCCGTCAACAAGCGGATGTTTTCATATCTTCGGATTTCAAATACCATGAATTTTTCGAAGCGGAAGGAAAACTGATGATTGCTGATATTGGTCATTATGAAAGCGAGCAATTCACCCAAGATTTATTGGTAGAGATTATTCAGGAAAAATTTCCTACCTTTGCCGTCCGAATAACTGAACACAATACCAATCCGATAAATTTTCATTAAAATATGGCTACTGCAAGTAAAAAAGAAGTGACTATTGCCGATAAACTGGATGCCCTTTTTGCGCTTCAACAGATTGATTCTGAAATTGATCGAATTCGCACCGTCCGCGGTGAATTACCTTTAGAAGTAAGGGATTTGGAAGATGAAATCGGAGGATTGGAAACGCGAGTTGCGAAAATTACCGAGGAATTGAAAGAAATCCAAAACGATATCACAGCGCGCAAATTGGCGACGAAAGACGCCGAAACCGCTATCGCAAAATACAAAGAGCGCCAAAACAACGTGCGAAATAATCGGGAATATGAATCCTTGAGCAAGGAAATAGAATACCAAGAATTAGAAATCAAACTTCACGACAAGCGCAGCAAAGAAGCAAAAGTGAATATCGATTTAAAAAACACCTTACTGGACGAAGTCAATGCGAAATTACAGTTGAGAAAGGAAGATTTGGAGCGTAAACAAGCTCAATTGGATGCGATTATCAGCGAAACCCAACTTGAAGAAGACAAGTTATTGGCAGATTCTGATAAGGCGAAGGAATTTATCGAAGATCGATTAGTAACCGCTTATTTACGCTTGCGAAACAATTCTAAAAACGGTTTAGCTGTGGTTCAAGTTTTACGGGAGTCTTGTGGAGGATGCTTCAATAAAATTCCACCGCAACGCGTCATGGATATTTTAACAAAAAAGAAAATCTTGGTATGCGAGCATTGTGGTAGAATCTTGGTTCCTGAAGCATCTACCGAGAACGCTTAAAAATCGGAACGGTAGAACACGGCTCGCCAAACATCAAACTTTGAACGTACGGTTTTAAGGCCATCACCAACTGGGTCAGTGCATATTCTTGATCTATCAGCTTAGCACATCCTTTGACAATTACGCGTTGATCTTTATACGATTCGGTATCGAGCTGCATTAAAGCTTGATGGATTCGATAATGTTCCATTTCCTTTGGGGTTCCTGCCACTACTTGCGAAGTGTATGGTTCCAAAGCCGAGGCCACCAACATATACGCCCAAGTGGGAATAATGGCCTCTGTGGAACAGAAAATCCGAACATAACTTGCCTTGTACTGGCTCCAATCGGCGCCTTTCACCCATGCTCTGAAGTCTTTTTCTTTTAATACCAACCCCTGCCAAAGCTGAGAAGCCAGGTCGATTTCGCAGAGCGCAACTTCTGGAAGCAAATCCGCCAAATCCATGGGCAACAAGCCGCTTTCCTTAACTTTATTTCGCAGAGGTTCCATAGTACAAAAATAACCATTGTCGTCGCTTGTGCGCCAAAATGTCACCCGGTTTTTCAGGGCACAAGAATTGACATCCTGCAACCGTTGAAAAATAAAACCTTTGATACGTCGCTCTGGCCATCGGCTATACCTGGCTTGTTTCTATTGAGTTTACTCTGGTTAATTCAGTGGGCGCAACATCTGTTCACCTTTCCTTTCCACACCCTTGGGATTTTACCTCAGCGCATGGAGGGTTTGAAAGGCATTCTCTTGATGCCCTTCATTCATGATAAAAACGATCTGAACCACCTTTTGAATAACTCTGTAGCGTTCCTCGTATTATCCACCTTGTTGTTTTATGCGTATCGAAGCATCGCATTACCGGTACTGCTCATCAGTTGGATCTTTGGAGGCCTGTTCGTTTGGATTTTTGCAGCCAATCACGGAGCTTATCACATTGGGTTGAGTGGGGTGATTTATGCCTTAGTAGCGTTTATATTTTTTTCCGGAGCCATTCGCAAGTATTTTCCCCTGCAGGCCATGGCGCTGCTGGTGGTGTTTTTGTACGGAAGTACGCTTTGGGGAATATTTCCTATTGAACCAAAAATATCTTGGGAAGGACACCTCGCCGGATTCATTTGCGGCTTTTTCCTAGCGGTGTTTTTTCGCCATAAAGGTCCACAACGACCAAAATACACCTATGAAATTGAGCAGGAGATGGGCATTGAACCGCCGGATTTCGAAGGGGAATGGTTAAAAAAACATCAAGCCATGGAAGAAAACAACAACCCACTGATTATTAACTATCATTTTCTCCCTAACACCACTCCTCCAACCCCTAATCCGTCGGTCGAAAATATTCCACCCGCTGTGCCGTCCCCGGACCAAGCCCCTGAAGATCCTTCGAAAGAAAATCCACGGTCACCCAACCAGCCGTAGGAAACGTGAATTCCTCATCGGTAAGCCATGCTAAGAGGTCCGAAATTCCATCATTGTGGCCAATGAACAAGGTATGATCCTTGGCGTAAGTCCCTAAAATCACCTTCCATTCCGATAAATCTGCCAAATAAAGTTCATTCAAGTATAGTCTTTCTGCCGGCTTTTCAGCACAAGTAATGGAACATGTTTGGCGAGTTCGTAAGGCACTTGAACACACAATACGTTGCAGGGGGATAGGGTGTACGTAACGTTGTAGCGAATGTGCCTGCTTTATTCCGCGCTCGTTCAAAGCTCGATCAACATCCTGACCACTTACCGATACGCGTTCGGTTTTAGCGTGCCGTAAAAAATACCATCTCACAGCCCTTGATTTTTCACCAATCGCTTGCCTAATTCGACAAAATAAGGCTCATTTACGTGGGCTTCTAACAGTTGCAGGTGCTGTATCCTGTGGGCGTCGGTTCCTACAAAATCGAACAAACAATCATCTACCATTTTTTCGGCTTGTTTCCGAATTTCAGGTCCATAATGTCCTGTGAGCGACATCAGGTTCATTTGAATATTGACCCCCATTTTTCGATATTTTTCGGCGTACTCAGGGGAATTCAACAAGTAAATATAGCGTTCAAAATGGGCTAAAATTGGCGTATATCCCCGATCCTGAAGGCGTTTAAATACGGCTTCTTCAAAAACGGGAGGCGTCGTAAAACTGAATTCCATCAAGACATAACGCTGTTTTCCAAAGCACAAAAGTTCTTTTCTCTGGATGCGCTCAACGAAAGAATCATCCAAAAAATACTCCGCACCAAGGGCAATTTCCAATCCTATGCCAGCGCGTTGTTTCGCCTCTTCCAGCTCGCCAAAAACCTGCTGCAAATTCGCTTCGGAGTTCGGATAGATATCCAATTTAATGTGCGGTGTAATGATGCATTTGGCGTAGCCTAAGTCCTCCATTTTTCGCAACAACTCAAGGCTTTCCTCCATGGATTTGGAGCCATCATCCACCCCAGGCAGGAAGTGATTATGCATATCGCAGCGAAAAGCCTTAAGGTTTAAAGATTCCGGTATAGCCGCAGTTTTATCTTGGGAAAAAAGTTTAGAGAACCACGCCATTATTCATAAAATTTTTCATAATAGGCTTTATACGCACCGGAGGTGACGTTTTCAATCCATTCGGGATGGCTCAGGTACCAATCCACCGTTTTATCCAATCCCTCTTCGAAACGTAAAGAGGGTTTCCAGCCCAAATCCTTGGTTAGTTTTGTTGCATCAATGGCATAACGGTGGTCATGGCCGGCACGGTCTTTCACAAACTTGATTAAGGCTCGAGACGAACCTTCCTCCTTCCCTAATTTTCGGTCCATCAAATCGCAGAGGTAATGCACTAAATCCAAGTTCGACCATTCATTTAGCCCGCCGACATTGTAGGATTCGCCTAATTTTCCCTGCTGAAAAATTACATCAATGGCCGCAGCATGGTCTTCCACCCATAACCAATCCCGCACGTTGCTTCCATCGCCATAAACAGGTAAGGGCTTTTCATGTAAAATATTATTAATCATCAAAGGAATCAGCTTTTCCGGAAAATGATGACTTCCATAATTGTTAGAGCAATTCGACATTTTAATTGGCAAACCATACGTATGGAAGTAGGCCATTACAAAATGATCGGAGCTCGCCTTCGAAGCGGAGTAAGGACTTCGAGGGTCGTAGGGAGTGTGTTCAGTAAAAAACCCATCGGTTCCTAAACTACCGTAAACCTCATCGGTAGAAACATGATGAAAAACATGCCCTTCAAACGAATCTGCCCAAGCACTGCGCGCTGCCTCCAACAAATTGACGGTTCCAACCACGTTGGTGTACACAAATTCCAGAGGCCCATCGATGGAGCGATCCACATGCGATTCTGCAGCTAGGTGAATCACGTCAGTAATCCGATGTCTTTTAAAAACTGCATTAATCGCCTCCAACGATTGGATATCGCATTTTTCAAAGGCATAATTGGGTGCATCTTTGAGGTCGGATAAATTCTCCAAATTCCCCGCATACGTGAGCTTGTCGAGGTTAACCACCAAGAACTGAGGATAGCGTTGAACCATTCTTCGCACCAAGTGCGATCCAATAAAACCGGCACCTCCGGTAATTGCAATGCGTTTTATATAGTCCATTACAAACTCCAGTATTCTAAATGATTGATTTTTCCTTTGTAGATTCCTTTCACATCCACAAATACCCCATGCTGATCCTTCATCATTTCCATGAAAAACGCTTCGGCTAATTGGAGATATTCCCGATGATTTACCGCCACAATGATGGCGTCGTAATCGTTATTGGGCCGCGGTAAAAGCTCCACACCGTATTCATGCAACATCTCTTGCGACGATGCGTGAGGATCCACTAAATCCACCGACATCTGGAATGACTTAAGTTCGTTTACGATGTCCATAACTTTTGAATTACGGATATCGGTTACATCCTCTTTGAAGGTGGTTCCCATGATTAAGGCCTTTGCTTGCTGAATCACTTTACCTTGCGCAATGACCTTTTTAACCGTTTGTTTTCCGATGTAAAATCCCATGGAATCATTGACGTAACGACCGCTTGTAATGACTTTTGAATGGTAACCGGCTTGTTGAGCACGATGCGTTAGGTAATAAGGATCTACTCCAATGCAATGTCCCCCTACAAGGCCTGGGGTGAATTTTAGGAAATTCCACTTGGTGCCTGCCGCTTCCAATACGTCGTAGGTATTAATTTTCAGTTTATTAAAAATGATGGAAAGCTCATTAATAAGCGCAATATTCACATCGCGTTGGGTGTTTTCGATGATTTTTGCTGCCTCAGCCACTTTGATGGATGGAGCGCGATGAACCCCGGCATCGACCACCAACTCGTAAACGGCTGCCACGGTTTCCAGAGCCTCAGGGGTAGACCCTGATACCACCTTCACCACATTTTCCAGGGTATGGACTTTATCTCCCGGATTGATGCGTTCTGGGGAATAACCCACATAAAAATCTTGATTGAACTTGAGACCTGAGACTTCTTCGAGGATGGGAATGCAATCCTCCTCCGTGCAACCCGGGTAAACGGTAGATTCAAAGACCACATAATCCCCGGGACGAAGCGCGTTTGCCACACTGCGTGTTGCTGCCAACAAAGGTTTCAAATCGGGTAAATTAGCGTCATCAATGGGGGTAGGAACAGCTACGATATAAAAGGAAACTTGCGTTAAATCGTTTGGGTTGTGGGTAAATTCTATGGAACAATTCGAAAACGCTTCCGCCTTCAGCTCATTGCTCGGGTCGATTCCCTGCTTCATAAGTTCGATGCGTGCTTCGTTGATGTCAAACCCCAGCACATTCACTTTTCGGGCGAAAGCCAAAGCAATGGGCAAGCCAACATACCCTAGGCCAACTACTGCGAGTTTTTCCTCGCCATTCATTAACCGCTTAAAAAATTCTTGATTCATGCGTTAATTTTGATAAAATGCTTGTTCGTCGCGCACTTTGTATATGCGTTCTATGATGTCCACCACCTTCAACCCTTCGAGAGCATTGGTTGTTGCTGTAGTTCTTCCTTTCAACGTGTCGATTACATTTCGAATCACAAAATTGTGGTTGGCTGCCGAACCTTTATAGGGGCCGTAATCGTTGGCCGGGTTAGCAGGTTTTAAGGTCGGGAGGACATAATTGGGGATATTACAAACCTCCACCTCATTCATATATTGCCCTCCAATTTTTACACTTCCCTTGCTACCAATTACGGTGAGTGAACTTTCCAAATTTTGGTGTGCCACCGAAGTAGAATAATTGATGGTCCCCATGCCCCCATTCAAAAACTCAAAACTTACAAACCCAGAATCTTCAAAAGCCGTAGATTCCCGGTGGTTAAAGTCCGCAAATTTACCTTGAATGCGATCGATATCCCCAAAGAGCCAATACATAATATCGATGAAATGGGAAAACTGCGTGAATAAGGTGCCTCCATCCAGGTCCGGGGATCCCTTCCAACTTCCTGGCTTATAGTATCTTTCATCGCGGTTCCAATAACAATTCACTTGAACCATAAAAATGTCGCCAAGCACTCCTTGATCAATCAAGTCTTTGATCCATTCCGACGGGGGAGAATACCGGTTTTGCATAACGCAAAAAACCTGACGATTCATTTGAAGCGCGGTATAAATGACTTTTTCACAACTTTCCTTGGTGAGTCCCATGGGCTTTTCAACCACGACATGTTTTCCGGCCTTAAGTGCTTGAATGGCTTGTTCGGCATGAAGACCGTTCGGAGTGCAAATAGAGAGCACATCCACGTCAAATTGTGCGTTTAACAATGCCTGTAGGGAATCAAAATGAGGGACCTGATATTCCAAGGTACCGCAGTCTTCGGCCGAACGAATGTCGCACGTGGCAACAAGTTCCGCTTCTGTCTCGCGGAAGATCATTTCGGCGTGGCGTTTTCCAATATGACCGGTGCCGATTACGGCAAATTTAATCGGATTATTCATTAAGCAATGCGTGTTATTTGGTGATTGTTAAGCGTATATTCCTGACCTGACTCAGGACAAATGGCTCGGTGCTCCTCGTTAAAATTCAGGCGATGACCGTATTCACTCACCCAACCAATTTGTTTGGCGGGATTTCCTACAACAAGGGCATAATCCAACACCGACTTGGTGATTACCGCACCTGCCCCAATTAGCGCAAAACGTCCGATGGTGTTTCCGCAAATAATCGTCGCATTGGCACCAATGCTTGCTCCTCTTTTTACCAAGGTCGTGGCGTATTGGTCCCGGCGCACCACATGACTTCTCGGGTTAATGACGTTGGTGAACACCATGGAAGGCCCAAGAAATACATCGTCCTCACAAATTACGCCGGTATAAATGGAAACATTGTTTTGTACTTTGACATTATTACCTAGGGTTACGTTTGGGGAAACAACGACATTTTGCCCCAGATTACAGGCTTCCCCGAGTATACATCCTGTCATGAGATGCGAAAAATGCCAAATCTTAGATCCTTTTCCTATCGTGCATCCTTCATCGATAACGGCGGTTTCGTGGGCAAAATATTCCATTATTTTACAATAAATTGGTCAAAATTCTTGTGCTCCATAAGATGCAATTCCTCCACACTTAACCCTCGGAAATATTGGTAGGTGCGCTTGAGTCCTTCCGCGCGTTGAATCGTAGGAGCCCAATCCAGCACCTCACGCGCGACGGAAATGTCCGGACGTCTTTGCTTGGGATCGTCCGCAGGAAGTGCCTTAAACACGATTTGTTGATCCGTTTGGGTAAGGGCCACAATTTCTTTGGCAAAATCAAGAATGCTTATTTCGTCGGGGTTTCCAAGATTCACGGGCTGTACGTAATCGCTCATAAGCAGGCGATAAATTCCTTCTACTAAATCGTCCACATAACAAAAAGAACGTGTTTGAGAACCATCGCCAAATACGGTAATATCTTCCCCGCGCAAGGCCTGACCAATGAATGCCGGGAGTGCCCTTCCATCGTTGAGCCGCATTCGCGGCCCGTAGGTATTGAAAATGCGCGCGATGCGCGTTTCCAGTCCATGAAAGGTATGGTACGCCATAGTCATGGCTTCCTGAAAACGCTTGGCTTCGTCGTATACCCCACGAGGACCAACGGGGTTGACATTCCCCCAATAGGATTCTTTTTGTGGATGGACCTCCGGGTCGCCATAAACTTCCGATGTAGAGGCTATCAGCATTCTTGCACCTTTTTCTTTGGCTAATCCTAGGCAATGGTGTACGCCTAAGGAACCCACCTTGAGGGTTTGAATGGGAATTTTAAGGTAATCAATGGGGCTGGCCGGTGAGGCAAAATGAAGAATATAATGCAGATCCCCAGGGACATGAATATACTTGGAAACATCTTGCCGATAAAAATCAAATCGTTCTGAGGGCATCAGATGCTCGATGTTGGTCATTCTTCCGGTAATGAGGTTATCCATAGCAATTACATGGAACCCTTCCTGCATGAACCGGTCACAAAGGTGGGAACCTAAGAAACCTGCCGCACCGGTTATGAGTATTTTTTTTCGCTGATTCATCTTCCGATACTAAAATAATCAAAGCCAAGGATTTTCATCTCCTCCGGTTCAAAGATATTCCGGCCATCGAAAATAGCAGGAATCGCCATGGCCTCCTTCATGCGTTGAAAATCCGGACTTCTAAAAACCGACCACTCCGTACAAATCATCAAGGCATCGGCATTAGCAAGTGTTTCGTATGGTGAATTGCCATAGGCAATGTTCGAGCCCAGCTCTTTTTTCACATTTTCCATGGCTTCTGGATCATAGGCGTGAATTTTCACTCCCATCGATAAAAGTTCGCGCAACATAAAAAGTGCGGGAGCTTCGCGGATGTCGTCGGTATCGGGTTTAAAACTCAATCCCCAAACAGCGATTTTTTTGTCTTTTAAGTCGTGGTTGAAATACACCATCAATTTAGGAAGCAAGGCCAAGCGCTGTTGTTGATTTACCTCCATTACAGCTTCTAAAATACGAAAGGGATACCCTTCGGATTGCCCGCTGAAATGTAAGGCTTGCACGTCTTTCGGAAAGCAAGAGCCCCCGTATCCAATGCCCGGAAATAAAAAGCGTTTGCCGATGCGATCGTCGGAGCCGATACCCAAGCGAACGGCATCGACGTTGGCGCCCACCCGCTCGCAGAAATTCGCGATTTCGTTCATGAAGGTGATTTTTGTAGCCAAAAAGGCGTTTGCTGCATATTTCGTCAACTCTGCCGATTTTTCATCCATGATTAACATTGGATTTCCTTGACGAACGAAGGGTTTATACAAGTTCTCCATTACTTTAACCGCCCTAGGGTCGGTGGATCCAATAACGATGCGATCGGGTTTCATAAAATCGCTCACGGCAAAACCTTCGCGCAAGAACTCGGGATTGGAAACCACACTGAAGGGTTGCGCTGCTTTGAAGGCGTTGAGCTTCTAGGTTCCTAACCAAGAGATTGGCTAAATTGGGTTCATAAATCGGCGTAATTCCTTGGCGCAACCGTGCGACTTTTTCTTCATCAATATCCACACAGCAGACAGCATTCCCCGTTTCGGCCAAGCAAGTCCCCGTGACCAAACCCACATAGCCTGTTCCTACAACTGCAATTTTCATGGATTAAAAAAGGATTGTACCATTGCGCAAATAAAGGCCACTTGATCGTTTTGCATTTCGGTATGCATAGGTAAACTAATAACCCGCTCGGTTAGAAAATCCGTAACTGGTAAATCTGCCATAGTTAACTTCAATCCTTCGAACATTTTTTGGCGATGCGCAGGTACCGGATAGTAAATCATGCTAGGAATTTCATGGGCTTCCAAATGACGGTGTAAGGCATCGCGCGATTGTGGGGGAACTTGCAATGTATATTGGTGAAACACGTGGTTTGATTTGGCGGAACGCGCGGGTATTTCAACCCCTTCAATTCCAGCAAAGGCTTCGTCATAAGCGTTAGCTAAATTCTGACGCGCATCGATGTAGGAATCCAGCTGCCTCAACTTTACCCGAAGCACGGCCGCTTGAAGGGAATCCAACCGGGAATTGCATCCTACTTCATCGTGATAATAACGTTTACTTTGGCCGTGATTCGCGATTCTTCGCAAGGTTTCGGCTAGGGAATCGTCGTTGGTCATCATAGCCCCTCCGTCCCCAAAACACCCTAAATTCTTACTTGGAAAAAAAGAGGTGCACCCAATGTGACCAATGGTTCCTGTTTTTTGCACTTCTCCGGATGTGAAATAATAATCGCATCCAATGGCTTGTGCGTTGTCCTCAATTACAAACAGGTTGTGTGTTGCAGCAATCCGCATGATTTCTTCCATGTTCGCGGCTTGACCGTACAAATGTACCGGGACAATGGCTTTTGTTTTCGGCGTAATGGCCTTTTCAATGGCCTCGGGATCGATACAAAAGGTTGATTGGTCCACTTCCACAAACACCGGAATCAACCCCAAAAGCGCGATTACTTCAGTGGTTGCAATGTAAGTAAATGAAGGCGTAATTACCTCATCTCCCGGCTTTAGCCCTAGGCCCATCATGGCCATTTGTAAGGCATCGGTGCCGTTGGCGCAGGGAATTACATGCTTTACATTTAAGTACGCCTCTAAGTCTTTTTGAAAGGATTGGACTTCGGGACCGTTAATAAATTGTGCCTTAGCGACCACCTCCTGCATTGCTGAATCGATGGCAGGCTTAATTTTTTCGTATTGGGACACTAAGTCCACCATTTGAATTTTTTTCATGCGAAGAATTGTCAACAAAATTAAGGAATTTGAACAAGCGATAGCAGGTTAATTTGCACCACAAAAGGAAGTCGAAGAAAACATTGTAAATTTATCCGTGCGATTCATTGTTCTCCTCTTGTTTTTTAGGGTTACTCCTTTGCTTTCTCAGGCGTTGTTGGATACGGCGGTGGAGCCCAAGGTTATGGTTGCCGTGCACTACGGTGCCGGTTGGACCGGTGGGGATTTGGTAAATCGCTATGGATACATCAATCTCGTGGGCTTTAGTGGTGGGTTTAAGTTTAAGAACAATTGGTTTGTGCAAACCGATGCCTCCTTTCTTTTTGGTTCTCAAGTGAAGCTCAAAGGATTTCTCAGTGCCATTACGGACAGCTATGGAAACATCACCGACATTAATGGAGATCCCGCTGCGGTTAATATCTTATGCCGAGGTGTTTCGGCGAATATACAAGTTGGAAAAATCGTTCCATTATCCAAGTTTCAACGAAATTCAGGGCTCATGATTCACCTGGGGGCAGGGTATTTAAACCATCGCATTAAAATTGAAACACAAACCCAAGTGGTCCCAATGATCGAATTGAACTATAAAAAAGGCTATGATCGCTTTACTACCGGACTCGGTATGATGCAGTTTGTAGGGTATGCCTACATGGCACGCCACAGTTTTTACAATTTCTATGGGGGATTTTATTGCATCGAAGGGTTAACCCGCGAACGAAGAACCTTGTATTTCGACCAACCCAATGTGCCCGTTCCGACAAAAACAAGACTCGATATTTTGGTTGGGATAAAATTGGGGTGGTTTATTCCTTTTTACACCACGCAAAAGGATTATTATTACGAATATTAATGGGCATTATGTACGATTTAGGGATAAGGCTGTTGGGTTTGGCCATTTTTCTTGGAGGGTTGTTTCATCAAAAGACACGTAAACGATGGAAACTTCAAAAAGCTTGGAAGGATCTTTTGCCTCATGGACCTGTTGATTTATGGATGCATTGTGCTTCATTGGGCGAGTTCGATCAAGGGTTGCCCTTGCTCTGGGAATACCGAAAAACTTTCCCTGAGGCGCGTATTTTGGTGAGTTTCTTTTCTCCTTCCGGGTACGATCATTATGCGAAGCGTCATCATTGCGCGGACCTTGTATGCGTGATGCCCTTAGATACCCCAAAAAACGCTCGGTATTTTATCCAACACACCCAGCCGAAAGCGGCAGTATTCATGAAGTATGAATTTTGGCTAAATTTCATTTCAGCCCTCGATACAGCCCAGGTTCCTTGTTATTCCGTTGCAGCGGTTTTTCGCAAGAAGCAGGTCCTTTTTTCTTTCTACGGAGGGGT
>RFQF01000251.1 GCA_009925805.1 Flavobacteriia bacterium
TGGCCACCAAGGCCGAGACCTTTGGCATGGTTACCCTTGAGGCGCTTTCGTACGAACTACCCGTGGTCGGAAGCAACGCCGGCGGAACCCCTGAATTACTGGGTTTTGGGAAATTTGGAGAACTCTTCGAATCGTTGAACAGCCAGGATTTGGCAAGGGCCATGACCCAAAGGGTTTCTTCCCCGCGAGAAATGGACGCATCAAGCCTCAGGGAGCATCTTAAAAAGTTCGATCATCATACAGTGTGTAAGGCGTTAGAGGATTATTTACATAAAGATCATGGTTAAGCGAAGTACCGACATTTATTCAAAAAAACAGCGTTGGAAGTTAATCCTGTTGTTTTTGGCCTTTTTCATCATTGGGGGATCCCTTACCTTATCGAACAATATGGTGCGTAAAGTATCGACCAAAGAAACCGCAAAGGCCCGTCAATGGGCGCAAGCCATTCAAAAGAAAGCAGCATTGGTTCGCTTTTCTCAAGTGACCTTCGGATCGCTTCAGCAAAAGGAGCGCGAGCGAATAGCCATGGTGGTTTCTGCTCAAAAGACGCTGCTAAACCCAAGCAATCTTGGGTTAAATCAAGATGTGGACTTCGCACTTCAAATCATCAACGGAAACACTGACATTCCCGTTATCCTGCAAGATGACCGGGGAGCGATCTCCCAATTCAAAAACATCGATTTGGATTCCAACTTGAAAAGCAAGGCAGAAAAAGATAGCGCACTGAAGGTTTTTGCGGCGCGTTGGATTAATGAAGGGCGGTTTTTCAGCCTGGAAGTTTTTGAAGGATTTACCATGACCTACACCTACGACGAATCCGCCAAGCTTAAGTCCTTGAAAAAACAAAGCGATTCCTTGATTAACACATTTAACCACGATTTAATCCGTGATACCCGTTTAATGCCGGTCGTATTGGTGGATTCTTCTCGCACAAAGATCCTTGCAACCAATCTCGCTGGCTCCCAAGCGGAACTGGTTCAAAAAATCAACGATTTCCAAAGGTTAAATGACCCGATACGCATTGATCTTGGTACTCAGACGCAGTGGTTACTTTACGACCAAAGTCCCGAGGTAAAACAGTTGAAGTGGTTCCCCTACATACAATTAGGGTTAATTGCCTTGGTGGTATTGATTGGTTATCTCGTTTTCTCAACGTTCCGTCGCGCAGAGCAAAATCAGGTTTGGGCTGGTATGGCCAAGGAAACGGCACATCAATTAGGAACCCCGATTTCTTCCTTATCCGCTTGGCTGGACATCTTAGAAGATCAAGAGACTTCGAAAGATTCCTTAACAGAAATGCGCAAGGACATTGAACGGTTAGAAAAGGTTACAGAACGTTTTTCAAAAATTGGTTCGGAAACGAAGTTGGAAAATCAAGACATTGTTTCAACCGTAAGCAACGTCCTCGATTACCTCAGACCTCGGCTTTCGCATAAGGTGAAAATAGTGCTTGAACCCACGGTTCAATTCGAAAAGGTTCCCCATAATGCGCCACTTATGGAATGGGTGATTGAAAACATTACTAAAAATGCGGTAGATGCCATGGAAGGTTCCGGCACCTTAACGGTGCGCTTTTCTTCCTCGAGAAAATACGCAAACATTGATCTTGAAGACTCAGGAAAGGGGCTTT
>RFQF01000252.1 GCA_009925805.1 Flavobacteriia bacterium
TCAAGGGAAAACCTGGAAAATTGAGGCAATTGGTGGGAATCAAAGTTATATAAGTATTTATTTGAATAATCAATATGCATTTGAATACCATGGAGGTGGGGGGTCCTCAGGAGCCAACATTGCCTATTTGAGACATTCCTCTTCTTCACCTGTTTGGCTTCCGGCAGGAACTGTATTGGGCCACAGCGGAAATTATACAAATAATTTCAGATGGTTTAGTATCATTGAATTTAACATCGTTCCCTAATGAAAATAGCCGGTGTTTTTTTCCTTTTCTTTTTTATTGGGAGCTGTTTTGCTCAAGGCAATTTGCAATTCAATCAAGTGAAACTGGTGTCAACGGTTGAAACAGTTCCTGTTGGAAAAATTTGGAAAGTAGAGAATATCCTCCCGTCGGTTAGGCCAACCACTACCTCTTGGAGTAACGCTACCTTGGATTTTACGATTTTGGTTAACGGTCAGACCGTTTATTATTTATCTGCTGAGTCAAAAGGCAGTCTATATGGGAATGGCCAAACGGGTATAACCTCTATGTCCGCGGGAATAGGAGCTTCTCCAATTTGGCTACCTGCTGGCACAACCCTCGCAACGGGTCAAAATATATTATCGCTAAGTGTGATCGAATTTAATATCGTTCCCTAATGAAGCTAGTTGGTGTAATAATCGTATCCTTGTTTTTTGGATCTTGTTTTGCTCAGGGAAATCTACAATTTAACCAAGTAAAATTGGTGACTGTTCAAGAAACCATTCCTGCGGGTAAGGTGTGGAAAATAACCGGCATTTTGCCATCGATTGGTTTTCGTTACACGAGTTCAGCTTCCACGCCTCCTTGGGAATATGCTATCATGGTGAATGGAAATCAGCGTATTATCGGACACAGTAGTTATGGGAATGGAGCTTTTGGTTCCGGTTTTACGGCACAAAACCTCAGTGGTGATTTGTGGTTGCCAGGAGGCACAACTTTGGCGGCCGGCAGCAATGTTGGTGAAATTTCCATCATTGAATTCAACATTGTACCATGAGAATATTAATTGTTATCGCATCCTTTTTTAGCTTGATTTCGATGGTTGCCCAAGGCAACTTGCAGTTTAATCAGGCCAAGTTAGTATCTACGCAGGAAACGGTTCCCATGGGAAAGGTTTGGAAGCTTGAAAATTATTTGCCGAATATTGCGCTTGCCAATGATTTAAACCGACCTTCCAATCAAGCCACTGCCGGAGGTCTTCGAAATTTTATCATCTTGGTTAATGCGATACCTATTTACCTTCAAACGAATATAAGCCGTGAGGTAGGAAGGGACGATGCTTATTGGAATCAGCAGGGTTATGCAGCAGCAGCGGAATTTAAAGTATTAGACGCCCCCATGTGGTTTCCGGCGGGTACGACGTTGGCGGCATCCACCAATGTTGGGTTTATCAGTGTTTTAGAATTTAATATCGTACCATGAGAATAATTGTTGCCATAATATCATTATTTAGCGTGGTTTATATCGCTGCTCAAGGTAATTTGCAGTTTAACCAAGTTTTATTGTTGGACGGCAATACCAACACACCTACCTACACGGTACCTGTTGGTAAGGTGTGGAAAATAGAGAGCCTCACGGCTTCAAATGTTAACGGATACC
>RFQF01000253.1 GCA_009925805.1 Flavobacteriia bacterium
TCTTTGTTTACCTTGGTTTGAAGTTCTTTTTTCATGTTCTCGTAGGAAGCTACTTCCCGACGTTCTATGCGCTTAATGATATGGTATCCGAAATTGGTTTTTACCGGCTCACTGATATCGCCATCCGCCGCCAAGGCGAAAGCTGCTTCTTCAAACTCTGGCACCATACGTTGGGTAGTTCCAGAACCAAAAACGGGTAGTTCCCCTCCTTTTTTACTTGTTCCTGGATCGTCCGAATTTTGCGCTACCATTTCAGTCCAGGAGGCTCCATTTTTCAGTTTCTGATAAATTTCATTAATCTTCTTTTTAGCATTATCCTGTGTGGCTTGGTCGGCATCCTTAGGAACACTGATCATCAAATGCGCTGTTTTAATCGAACCGCGGGAAGGACGTGTAGCGGTCGTTTTCAGAATGTGGTATCCAAACTTCGTTCTGAAAGGCTGGGAAACTTTTCCGACGGGTGTATTGTAGGCCATATCTTCGAAAGGATAGACCATTTGAAAAGCAGTAAAAAAACCTAAATCACCGCCATTGGTAGCAACGGAAGGATCATCAGAACCGTTTTTCATGCGCGCTACTTGTGCGAAATCCTCCCCATTTTCAACCCGCTTTTTCAATTCCAGGATTCGATTATATGCCAAAAGTGTGTCCGCTGGAGTGGCAGTTGGCTCCAATTTCACCATAATATGGGAACATCGCACTTCGTTTGCGGTGCGGTAATAGGCCTCTCGAACCAACGATTCATTTTGAGCAGAGTCAATTAAATAGGGATTGGCTAATTGGCGTTTGTAGCCCTCGAATTCTCTTTTGAGTTTAGGAATCGTATCGTAACCTAACGCCTCCGCCTCGATGACTTTCAATTTGAATTTACGGAACAACTCCATGTATTCATCCATGGAAGCGGGATCGAATTTAGGATTGGGATTATTCTTCAGGTAAATTTGAAGAAAGGCGCTCTTCGTTACCTTTTCCTTGTTCACCACCATAATAATGGGTTCCTTCTGCGCCAAAAACGTACATGTCATAAAACAAACGAAACCGAACAATACTAATCGCATACTATTTATTTTTTTAGGTAATTATTTAATGCTATAATTGGGTGCTTCACGTGTGATGGTCACGTCGTGCGGATGTGATTCTCGAACGCCTGCATGGGTAATGCGCACAAAACGCGCTTGCTGTAATTCCTGAATGTTTTTTGCACCACAATAGCCCATTCCCGCTCGCATTCCTCCCGTAATTTGATACATAACCTCCACCAAGGATCCTTTAAATGGAACTCTTCCAGAAATTCCTTCAGGAACTAATTTTTTTAAATCGTTTTCATCTTCCTGAAAATAACGGTCTTTAGAGCCTTTGTTCATAGCTTCCAAGGATCCCATACCGCGGTAGGCTTTGAATTTCCTTCCTTCAAAAATGATGGTTTCACCCGGAGACTCTTCCACCCCTGCAAACATTCCTCCGAGCATCACGCTGTCAGCACCCGCGGCAATTGCTTTGACAATGTCCCCGGTGTATCGTATTCCACCATCGGCAATCACTGGAACGCCGCTTCCTTGGATAGCGCGAGCTACTTCGTTAACCGCAGTCAATTGGGGAACTCCAACCCCTGCAATAATACG
>RFQF01000254.1 GCA_009925805.1 Flavobacteriia bacterium
GCATTTCTACGGGCCTCAGAGTTCGGTTGATGTTTATCGATGCAATCAACGCTCAACCCGTGAAATTGGTAAAGGGGCCCCATCCATTCCGAGTCGCGTTTTGCTAGGTAGTCGTTAACGGTCACAACATGCACCCCTTTTCTTGCCAAGGCATTCAGGTAAACGGGAAGGGTGGCGACCAAGGTTTTTCCTTCACCGGTTTGCATTTCGGCGATATTACCTTTGTGTAAGACAGCTCCCCCCATTAACTGAACGTCATAATGCACCATATTCCAAGAAACCTTGGTTCCGGCTGCGGTCCATTCATTCGACCAAATGGCTTGATCCCCTTGGAGGCTAATTCCATCTTTTTTCTTCGCAAGTTCTCGGTCGAACTCGGTGGCTTTCACGGTCAATTGTCCATTCGTCACCCATCGCTTCGCTGTTTCTTTAACTACGGCAAAGGCTTCCGGTAAAATCACGAGTAATTCCGCTTCAATAAGGGAATCAATTTCGCCACGTAATTGGTCAATTCGATCAAAAAGTGCTTCTTTTTCGTTAATGTCCACTTCCGAGGTAACGGTTTGTTCTTCAAGGGAAGTTAATTCCGTTTCTTTGGCGGCAATGGCTTGATGAATTTGATTTCGAAAGGCATACGATTTGGCCCGTAATTCATCGTCGGTTAAACTGGAAACTGATGCTTCACAGGATAGTATTTGGTCCACATAGGGCTGATACTGTTTTTGGTCTTTCGTGCTTTTATCACCAAATATTTTCTTAAGAATTTCTGTTATCATTTTTCTTGATTGGACGTCAAAGTTAAGCAATCTCAAGGAAAGATATCTTGCTTTGCAAGGTGGGATTAAAAAATGATGGAAGACCAAACTGAAATCCCGTTTTACCTGAGAATAAACCTTATTTTTGCGCATGCACGAAACCCTATTGATTTACGATTTCGGGTCGCAATACACGCAATTGATTGCGCGTAGGATTCGCGAAATGAATGTTTATTGTCAAATTCTCCCTTGGAATCAACTCGGAGAAACCGTTGATGCGAAAGGTATTATTTTATCGGGAAGTCCTTATTCGGTGCGTGATGCACAGGCTCCCAAACCCGATTTAACGACCCTAAGAACGAAAATCCCAATCTTGGGAATTTGTTACGGCGCTCAATGGATGGCACAACAGTTTGGAGGAAATGTAACAGCTTCAAAAACAAGAGAATATGGACGTGCGTACTTCAACCCTTTGTCAGACGATGGTTTATTGCAAGGTGTTTCGAACCCCTCACAAGTGTGGATGTCGCACGGTGATTCAATCAGCGAATTACCCGAAAATGCCACATTAATTGGAAGTACTGAGGAGGTAGTCAATGCGGCTTATCGATTTGTGGATGAAGCTACCTACGGTTTGCAATTTCACCCGGAAGTATTTCATTCCATCGAGGGAGGTATCATATTGCGAAATTTCGTTCGAACTATCTGCGGTTGCACCGGTGATTGGACTCCCGGAGCCTTCATCGATGAAAAAGTGAACGAACTCCGCGCGAAGATTGGTTCGGAACGGGTCATCATGGGATTATCGGGAGGAGTCGATTCATCCGTAGCTGCGATGTTGCTTCACCGGGCTGT
>RFQF01000255.1 GCA_009925805.1 Flavobacteriia bacterium
GAGCTTGTCGAACCTACATCATTCCTGGCATTCCGCCACCCATTCCTGCCATAGCAGCCGCTGGATTGGCTTCTTCCGGTTGATCCACAATCACACACTCGGTGGTTAAAAGCATGGATGCGATGGATGCGGCATTTTCAACAGCAATTCGGGTAACCTTGGTAGGATCTATGACCCCAGCAGCATACAGATTTTCGAATTTATCCGTACGTGCATTGTAACCGAAGTCATCTTTCCCTTCACGCACACGTTGAACGATGATGGCCCCCTCACCTCCTGCGTTGGCAATAATTTGACGCAACGGCTCCTCGGCAGCACGCTTGACGATGGCAATCCCGGTTGCTTCGTCCTCGTTAAGTGCTTCAATTTTATCCAGGCTTTCAATGGCACGAAGTAGTGCAACTCCACCTCCCGGCACAATGCCTTCTTCCACTGCAGCACGTGTAGCAGCCAATGCATCATCTACCCGGTCTTTTTTCTCTTTCATTTCCACTTCGGTTGGAGCCCCAACGTAAAGGACCGCCACTCCACCGGCTAATTTTGCCAATCGTTCTTGTAATTTTTCCCGATCGTAATCCGAGGTGGTAGTTTCAATTTGTGCTCGAATTTGATTTACTCTTGCCTGGATTGCTTCCTTATCTCCCTTGCCATTGATGATGGTGGTGTTGTCTTTATCGATATCTATTTTTTGCGCTTGACCTAACATATCCATAGTAACATTATCTAAGGTCATTCCGCGTTCTTCCGAGATAACTTGACCTCCCGTTAGAATGGCAATATCTTCCAACATTGCTTTTCTGCGGTCTCCAAATCCCGGAGCTTTTACAGCAGCTACTTTCAAGGATCCTCGTAATCGGTTAACCACCAAAGTTCCTAGCGCTTCACCATCTACGTCTTCAGCAAGAATGAGCAACCCTTTCCCAGCTTGAACGACAGGTTCAAGAATGGGAAGCAACTCTTTCATGCTGGAGATTTTTTTCTCGGTAATGAGGATTAATGGATTTTCCATTTCGGTTACCATTTTTTCGGTATTCGTCACGAAGTAAGGAGAAAGGTAACCGCGGTCGAATTGCATTCCTTCAACGGTTTTCATCTCCGTTTCGGTTCCTTTAGCCTCTTCCACGGTAATTACTCCATCATTTCCTACCACTTTCATGGCTTCAGAAATTAATTTACCAATTGTTTCGTCGTTATTCGCTGAAATAGTTGCTATTTGCTCGATTTTAGAGGCGTCTGTACCTACTTCCTTGGAAAGAGCCTTTAGGTTTTTCACTACTTCTGAAACCGCTTTATCAATCCCTCTTTTTAAATCCATGGGATTGGCTCCTGCCGCCACATTCTTTAATCCTGAGGTGATAATGGCCTGGGCTAATACCGTAGCCGTTGTGGTTCCGTCCCCAGCGATATCCGCAGTTTTCGATGCAACCTCTTTAACCATTTGAGCTCCCATGTTTTCCATCGGATCTTTCAGCTCAATTTCTTTGGCTACGGTTACTCCATCTTTCGTGATTTGAGGAGCACCGAATTTTTTACCGATGACTACATTTCTACCTTTAGGACCTAGGGTAA
>RFQF01000256.1 GCA_009925805.1 Flavobacteriia bacterium
GGCCCTTGCCCTGAGTTCCAACGGAGATTCGGTCTTGTCGGATTTGGCTTATCTGAACAATCGCTTTGGCCGACTTCGGGATATCGCCGTGGGCCCCAACCAAGAAATCTACCTGGCGACCAACGGAGCAAGCTGGGCCAATACCGACCCCTACACCCATTTGATCGTACGGATACAGCCCCCAACGCAACCCCCTGCCGGGACTTGGAATTCGGACGAAACGGGTTCGGGACGAAACCCCCGCCCGTCCTGGGTCTTTTACCCTCAACCGCTGCAAGGGGACTATTTGTACTTCCGCAGGACGGACCAAGGCTACTCCACTGAATCTGAACCTGAAACTTGGGCTGAAAAAGATAAGCCGGCATGGCTAAACCTCTACGATGGCCTTGGCCGCAGGTTGGGCACATTGCCTGTGGAAAATCTTCCTGAATCAAATTCATACCGGATTCGTATGCCGAATCAGCATATCTTTCAAGCCCTACCTCTCATGGGTAAAATCACCAATACCCTTCATGAATTGATCTTTCAAAATCTTGTATTCCAAAAATCGAAGTGATTTCAAAGTCTACAGCCTAGTGACGAGCGCCTTAACGGCATCCTCCAATTCGGGTACATCATTTTGAACAGTATTCCATACGGCTTCTATTCTAACATTAAAGTACTCGTGGGCAATCAGGTTCCTGAATGCTTTTGCCTTGTACCATTGATACGGATAGAAACTTAAAATTTCTGAATCAATATGCCCAATTGCTTCACCAATTATTACAAATTGCATCAAAACGGCTTGTTGTATGATTTCATCTTTCAAAAATTCATTAACTGAAATCTGATGAGTAAAGCGTTTTATTCTTTCGATAGAATCCAAAACATGTTCTAATCGCAAAAGATTTTCATGTTCATTTTTTTTCATAGATCAACCTGCTTTGTTTTTTAACATTTGCTTTGATTTCGGGCTTGAGCGTATCCCAAAAACCAATGTCAACCTTAAAGTGGGTAATTTCTTCAAGGCCTAATTGCAACGCAGCCAAATCAAAATAGGAAAAGCCATCCCCGGATTCTATCATCAAGTCCAAATCAGATTCAGGTGTGTAATTGCCTTTCATTCTTGATCCAAAAAGCCAGGCCCTTTGAACCTGCGGGTATTTTTGAAGGACTGAATGGATTTTTCGATCAAGCAAAGGGCTTTCAGCGGGTGAAGCGACCGTATAGGCGACCTGAGATTCCGCGACCTGTAAAGCTTTGGAACCCCATTCATCGTATCGAACAAGTTCCACAACCTGCTCAGCCAACCAAGGCACCAAAAGTGCCTCCGCATCTATCTCAAAAAAAGCTGCCAAATCAATAACTTGCTTCCTCTTAGCCATTCGGTGACCATTTTCTATTTTACTTAAAATGCCCGGGTCTATATCCAAATAGGCAGCAAGGGTTCTAAGCTTGATGCCTTTCCTTTTGCGTAATGCACGGAGATCATGGCCAAAAAGATTAATATTTGACATTTTTTGTTTTGACAAAAATAGTCAACTTTTTATATTTATCTTCGCTTATAGCCAAAAATTCGCTT
>RFQF01000257.1 GCA_009925805.1 Flavobacteriia bacterium
CAAGGCCATCCGCAAAGGAGCCGGAGACGAGGAGCAAGCATCCAGCTTGCAAGAGGATTGGGATTGTGGGGAGGAGTTTATCCGAGAGTTTTTTCAGTTTGGCGAAGAACGAATCTTTCTCCGAGGCAATCACGATGAACGGCTTTGGGATTTAGCCAAGAATACATCTAGCGGGATTTGCAGGGATTACGCCAACTCTGGCATTGAGAATGTCGAAACCATAATGAAGGAAACGAGGGCAAAGATGTTTCCCTACGACTCTATTCATGGCCTCTATACTTGCGGGAGTCTTTCGTTTGTTCACGGATACGGACACGCCATGCATGGTGCCAAGCAACACTCGGACGCTTATGGGAATGTTCTATTCGGCCACACTCACGCCATTGATTATTTCCGTAGCGTTTCGCACGACTTGCGAGAAGCGTGGAATATCGGATGTCTTTCGGAACTTGGGCCTACCTATAATCGTAGCCAGATGCGTAGATTGCGTTGGCAGAACGGATGGGCATTTGGAATGATTCACTTGGCCGAGAAAAGCCACGATGTTTTCCAAGCTAAAAGACGCAACGGAAAGTTCACTCTGCCCACTGCAATTAAATCCTTTTAACTTATGAGAGATAGGAAATGGAATAAACCAATCAGAGGAGAATGGGCATCTGCATTGGAAAGTTACATTTCAATGCAAGCAGAGGTTGTTCCTCCCGGCTGGAAAAGAGTTACAGAAACCCTGCAAGCCATGGGATTAAAATCGATTGGTAGTGGTTCACGCTCGAAGATGCTTTTAGAAATGATTCAAAAGGGAATCCTAGAAAGAAAACAATTTAGAGTTGCAGATTCGAGTGGTCGCAGAATAATGCCAATCGACCACTATCGCCTAGTTTCCAAGGGCAAATAGCCCAATATCAAGCAGTTACAGAAGCCCATATTAGGTTGGTTTATAGGCACTATTAGCCTATTTAATATGTTCAACAAGGGCTTGAATTCGGTTCAATAATGAATAGAGTGTGGGTATGCAAACAACCAACACCAATACCGAAACAGCCCCGGTTCAAGAGGGCGAGCTAGTGGGTAAATATGTAAAGTTTCAATTTAATCACCTTTTCCAATTGGTGAAATGCAACCTAAAGATTATTTCCGTGAAGGATGGAATTGTGAGGGCAAAGATTCCATCTAGAGTTATGGCACTTCCATTCCCTCCATACGGCAAAACCAAGAATGTTGTTCGCTTTGAGGTGAACAAGGTTCTTCCATTTATTGTCAGCTAACTCAACCAACCAAGAAAGGAACCAAAAAATGAAAATGAATTAATAAAACCTGCTGTTGATGGTACGTTAAGAGCTTTAAAAGCCGCAAAAAAGGCTGGAGTAAAGCGAGTTGTTCTTACCTCTTCAACTGCCGCAATGCAAGGTGGAAAAACAGGTACTATTAAAATCGATGAGAGTAGTTGGACAAATGTTGACGCTAAAAATGTAACAGCCTACTTTAAGAGCAAAACACTTGCAGAGAAAAGTGCTTGGGATTTCATTAAAAATCAAACCGATGATTCCAAATTAGAATTA
>RFQF01000258.1 GCA_009925805.1 Flavobacteriia bacterium
TTCTTTGAATTTTGAGGTATTATCCTTCGACGCCCCAAATCCCTATACCCAGGCTTATTTTCCAGACGGCTTTACCCCCAACGGGGTCCTTAATGTTCCGGGCTACGCGAACCAACCTTTAGGAGCAGATCTCTATTTCGTCACAGCCGGCTTTACCTCCATAGAAATCAAGGCCAACGGCCAATTTGTTCATAAGTTTAATCAACCCGTTGAGATTATCATGGATGTGGATCCCTCCATAATCAATCCTTTGAATGGGAATCCACTGCAAATTGGTGATAGCATTCCCCTATGGAGTTACTCCAACCAAAGCTCGAAGTGGACCTACGAAAAAATGGGAATCATCGAGCAAAATCCTTTAAACCAAAAGTTGATTGTTCGAAATTCAACGAATCATTTAAGCTGGTATGCGTTGGCATGGTATGGAAGTCGTTGCTCGTCAGCCACTCAGATTGTGTTCAATATCCCAAACTACCCTCCAGGAATTCGTGATATTTTCTGGATTGATTTTGTTCGACCTGGAACCAATCAACTTGTCCGATCTGGTGTACAAATGGTTACATCCATGTACAATGGAGAGATTTTTTATTTCTATAACGCCCCAGCGACCAATTCCAATAATCAGGCGGTGACCATGCAGGCCAAAGTTTACAACAAAGAAAGGACTGAATTCCTTGCAAGTTCGGGTGCATTTACTTGTGGGCAAAGCTCTTCTGTGCTCTTGAATATACCTGCACCCTTTGTATGCAGCCTGGATGTCACCGGTATCTGTGCCGCCAAATCCTATGTTCGTTTCAGACCATCATTCCCCTTGTATTTCAAACGTTCTGGCTCCTCATCGTCCTACAATTACCTAGGCTATGTCGCGAATGGCATCTTTACGACCATTGATATTGATTCCAATGTTGTTTATGACTTTAGATCATATTTTAATGGAAAAACCTACGATACCACGATGATCATTCAACAACGGAATTTTGTTTACGAAATCGAAATGGGGGAATATTGCAATAACTTTTGAATTCTCGGTTAACCCTATTTTCTTTTTGAAAGGTGCTACGGCAAAATTCAATTGGTCTCACCTATTGAATCGGGAAACCAAAAAACAGATTCTCCGGGCTTGTACATCCGGTATTTTTCGCGGGCTAGCCTTTCGAGGAGCAAGGTGTCCGATTCAAGGGCGGCCTTTTCTTGATTCATAAGCTGGATCGACGAGTCGTAATACCGCTGCTGTTCTTGTAATGCTCTTAGGTCGTCCACGGTCTTCCTTTGGCCCCAAAAATGGTAATCATCCAAGAAGACCAACCACACCACAAAGGCAATTCCGGTCAAGAAATAACGATTGCGCAAGATGATTTTTAAACGTCCCAAATTCAATGCTATTTGTAACATTTACACTGGCGAATACGCTCAATAAAAGATCAAAGCCAAGCTCTGGCTTATTCCCTACGCGGGACGAAACTTGAACGAGCCCGCCCCAAAAAGAGCTGAATCACCAAGTTCCTCTTCTATACGCAGCAGTTGGTTGTAT
>RFQF01000259.1 GCA_009925805.1 Flavobacteriia bacterium
TTGTTGGAGGTCCAACCAATCGCAGTGGGATTTCAAAAAGGCCAGGGCAATAACGGCACTTTCTTTCATGACTTCGCCCAGATTTCCTGTCAGCGTCAGTTTACCGTTCCCCTCCGAAATGGAAGATTCGATGAATAGTACATCGCCGCCCACAGCCGTCCAGGCAAGCCCGGTCACCACACCGGCGACTTCGTTATTCAGGCTTTTCGTTGGGTTTCTTCCGGCTCCAAGAAAGGAGAAGATGTCTTGAACGCCAATATTTACCGTGTAGGGTTCGTCGTTGGCGATTTGCTTGGCCCGAGAACGCACCAGCTTGGCGATTTGTTTGTCCAACCCGCGAACGCCGGATTCCCCGGTGTAGGATACAATGACATGTTCCAAGGCCGCTTTATCCATGGAAAATTGCTTATTGGTAAGTCCGTGCTCTTTGAGTTGTTTCGGAATAAGGTGTTTTTTTCCGATTTCGATTTTTTCTTCGACCGTGTAGCCATTTACCTCAATGATTTCCATTCGATCCCGCAAGGGGCCTTGGATATCGCCCAAATGGTTGGCGGTGGCAATGAAAAGAACCTTGGAGAGGTCGAACTCGTTTTCTACATAGTTATCGTAAAAGGCAGCATTTTGTTCTGGATCGAGTACTTCCAGCAAGGCCGAAGAGGGGTCGCCGTGGTTTCCGCGCCCTAGTTTATCGATTTCATCGAGCACGAATACCGGGTTGGCAGATTCTGCTTTTTTCAAACTTTGTATCACCCTGCCGGGCATCGCGCCAATGTACGTTTTTCGGTGGCCTCGAATCTCGGCTTCATCGTGCAAGCCTCCGAGGGACATGCGCACATATTTTCTTCCTAACGCTTCTGCAATAGATTTTCCCAGCGATGTTTTTCCCACGCCGGGAGGACCATAAAAGCATAGAATGGGAGACTTCATGTTCCCGCGAATTTTTAGTACCGCCAAATATTCGAGTATGCGTTCTTTCACTTTTTCTAAACCTGAATGGTCGCGCTCCAAGATTTTCTTAGCCCGTTTTAGGTCGAGTTTATCCTGCGTATATTCATTCCATGGAAGATCGAGCAGTACATCCAAAAAGTTCATTTGTACCGTGTATTCTGCCCCTTGGGGGTTCATGCGCTGCAGCTTGTCCAACTCCTTGTAAAATGCTTTGGCTACCTTTTCATTCCATTTTTTCGCTTCGGCCCGTTCTTGAAATTCAGCCACATCTTGATCTTGGGGATTGTCGCCTAATTCATCTTGAATCGTTCGCATTTGTTGGTGCAGAAAATATTCCCGTTGCTGACGGTCCAAATCCCGTTTCACTTTGTTCTGAATTTCGTTGCGCATTTCCAGCATTTGGGCCTCCAAGGTGAGGTGCTCCATCACTTGAACCACGCGTTTTTTCATGTCCATTTCTTCGAGCATGTCCTGTTTCTTGGCGACATCCGCGTTCATGTTGGAGGAAATGAAATTGATTAAAAAGGTAGGACTATCGATGTTTCCAATAGCA
>RFQF01000260.1 GCA_009925805.1 Flavobacteriia bacterium
ATCCGAAATGGAAAGCCAAAGGACTTGAGGTGGTCTTTATTTCGCTCGACGAAACCAAAGAAGCCTTTGAGCAATTTGTTGCGCCCTTTCCGTTCACTTCCTATTGCGACTATGGCAAATGGAACAGCAAGGTAGCTGCTGATTATTATGTGTTCGGAACCCCAACGATGTTTTTATTGGACCAACAACGAACCATCGTATTGCGCCCAAATTCCATCCCACAAATGGATGCATGGGTGGATTGGTATTTGAAGTAGTGTAAACCACAAAGGGGGCGGAATTCATGCTGCACACGGTTATGTCATAGTAATATGCTAAATCGCTTGATTTTTGGGTTGGGATTTTTGAAGAATTATCTATATAATTCAGGAATTCAGTTACCATATAAGTATAATAAAATTTTCCGGGATAGGATTTTAAGTAAAAATGGGCTTACCAATTCGGGCCAATGCGCAGCTATTTTGTAATTTTTATCTCATTGGTAGTATATATAGTACAAATTTTATCTTGTTAAAAAGATATTTTTTGTTTTTCATTCTGAAAACCAATAAACACAAGAGCTTTTCATAAATGGGGTGATTACTGTCATCAGAACGTAACTTTCACCCCAAACTCGCGGCAAATACCTCATCCCAACCCTTCCAATGGTGCTGAAAGCCAAGGGTTTCGTTGTGCCAAATAAAACTGAAGGTGCCTCCGTAGCGCCTTACGGCGTCTTTCAGTTCTTTTACTACAACGAGCGCCTCTTCGGGGCTGCGTTGCAGGTACTCGTTCAAGGTGCCATCCATGTAACAAAAAGGTTGCAACTGCAAAGCGCTTATTTCGTTCGTACGCAGGTTGAACCACGCGGTTTTGCGTGCCGTACCCATCCGAAATCCCACCTGGTCGGCATAACCCATGGAATAATCGATAGCGATGCCTTGCTCAATGAGGTACTCGTAGGTCAGTGGAAGGCTCAAACGCAAATAATGCTGCCTGCTGGCCGTCACCGGGTTTTCCAATAGTTTTTCCAAGCGCCCTTTTTCAAGGGCGAGCACCTCAGGATTTTGGTAGGTGGTATATCCCGGGTGAATCCCAACCGTACAACGGGTGGCCATGTCGCGTATCAGGTTAGCTTGCTCCAGATGCTGATGCGGCAGATTTTTGTTGAATGCACCACAATCAGCCAACAACCAAAAGCAGTGCGTTTCCGGGAACGCTTTCGCCACGTCTTGAATGCGTCCAAATGTATCGAAGGGATCCTTGCGCTTTCCCGTAAGTACGTTGAGGCGTTGTCCAACGCGCGCCAGTTTCCCACCAAGCAGGTCTTTCGCAAGCCCCAAAACGTTTCGTTTAATTCCTTTATGGCGGTAGGCAAAGGTGGCGTCGATGTCAAAGGTGGGTTGAATTTTTAGGCTATGGGGAGGTTCAAGGGGTAAACCGATTTCCCGCAACACGCACTCCGCCCAGAGGTCGCAGATAGGAAGGTGCAACCAACCAAAAACGGATTGCATACTGCAT
>RFQF01000027.1 GCA_009925805.1 Flavobacteriia bacterium
AAGGAAAGGAGCGAAACATAAAAAAGCAGCAAAAACCTTCATATTTTTGTTGAATTAAAATGGCTTAAAATTATCCTAAAGGTAAACAACTAAACCTATTTATTTGTTTCTCCAATCTCATTAATGATCGAATCGGTATGAGAAATCCTTGGTTACCAATTATGTTGTTTTTTGCAACCCAAGCACTGTTATGGAGTTGCAAACACGAAAAAGTGAAGAATCCTGTGATGACTCCTGTTCCTTGCGAGGTTCAGGACACCCTCACTTATCAAGGGCAGATTGCTCCTATTTTATCCCAAAATTG
Organism: Flavobacteriia bacterium; assembly: GCA_009925805.1. Taxonomy (GTDB): domain Bacteria; phylum Bacteroidota; class Bacteroidia; order Flavobacteriales_D; family Crocinitomicaceae; genus UBA952. Next base: position 305 of record RFQF01000027.1, read on the forward strand.
TTTTCCATGCCATGTTTATCCTGGATCCGGCGGGATTAATATTGATAATTTTACCGACGTTAAAGCGGTGGCGCTAAGCGGTATGTTGGTGCAATCCATTATCCATGATACCACGTACGTTATTATGCCTCCACCACCCCAGAAATTGCTCGATTCCTGCGACGTTAAAAGGATAAAACGATGGATTCAAACGGGGTGTAAAGAATTTTAATTACCCAATCGACTTTTATCCAAACTTCGGTATTGAATAGCCTCCGCCACGTGAGTCGCCTCGATCTTTTCCTGGGCAGCTAAATCAGCAATGGTCCGGGCAACCTTGAGTATTCGATCGTACGCACGCGCCGACAAGCCCAGATGTTCCATGGCTTGCTTTAGCAAATGGCGCGATCCTTCGTCCAATGAACAGTGCTGTTCAATTTCCGTTCGACTCATCTGCGCATTATTGTGTGCCATAGATTGCCGATAACGCTCCTTTTGGATCGCACTAGCCTGTTCAACGCGTTCGCGAATGCAGGCACTCGATTCTTGCGGGATTTTTCCGGTTAACTCTTCATATTTCACAGGTTGTACCTCTATATGCATGTCAATACGATCGAGCAAGGGGCCAGAAATCCGATTCAAATAACGATCTACCATTCCCGGACCACACGAACACCCTTTTTCAGGATGGTTGAGATAACCACAAGGACAAGGATTCATGGCTGCAATGAGCATAAAACCTGCAGGATATTCAATGCTGAATTTAGCCCGAGAAATGCTCACCGTTCGGTCTTCTAAGGGTTGACGCAATACTTCGAGTACCGTACGTTTGTATTCGGGGAGTTCGTCCAGGAACAAAACCCCATTGTGCGCAAGCGAAATTTCCCCCGGCTGAGGGTAACTGCCGCCGCCAATCAAGCCGATGTCCGATATCGTGTGGTGCGGTTTGCGGAAGGGCCGTTGACGAATCAAGCCTCCAGTATGCTTGATTTTGCCCGCTACGCTATGAATTTTTGTCGTCTCCAACGCTTCATCGATACTCATGGAAGGAAGCAGGGTCGGGAAGCGCTTAGCTAACATCGACTTTCCCGCACCGGGAGGGCCGATCAACAGCACATTATGTCCCCCGGCAGCAGCAATTTCAAACGCCCGCTTTACTCCGTATTGACCTTTAACTTCTCGAAAATCTACCGGAATTTCAAAATGCGATTGTTCGTGGGCATCGAAAGCAGGGGTTTCGGAGGGTAAAAACGAAGCGTTTCCATTGAAAAAAGCAACAACTTCCCGCAAATTACTTAGACCATATACGGCCAAGCCCTCAATGACCGCTGCTTCAGAAGCGTTAGCGCTTGGAACAATAATTCCCGTAAATCCCTCTTCTCGGGCTTGAAGGGCAATGGCTAATATACCCCGCGTCGCTTGCAATGAGCCGTCCAAGGACAATTCGCCGACCACTAAATACTGGGATAAATTCTCCGACTTTAATTGATTACTGGCGGCAAGAATGCCTAAAGCAATGGGTAAATCGAACACAGAACCTTCTTTTCGCAAATCTGCCGGCGCTAAGTTTACCGTGATTTCTTTTCCCGGAAAATGAAACCCTGTGTTTTTGAAACTTGCGCGAATCCGCTGCTGGCTTTCTTTGACCGCATTGTCGGGTAAGCCCACCAAATAAAAATTCAACCCGTTGTCGATGTTCACTTCTACGGTAATGGTGGTGGCAGTGATGCCGAAAACACTGCTGGAATATAATTTTACTAACATAAGATCTGAGTTTATAGTTTTCTATTTAAGTTAGTCACAATTTTTTTACCTTTCATTCCTTTAACATTTTTAACATTGCTACCTTCCACTTTTACCTCCTTGGTTCCTGACCGAAATTGGAATTTCCAACTTACCGAACAAGCCTTGTTAGCTGAACTTTGGGTACAGGTTGAACGCGACATCCAAGGGGTAGGGTTGAATATAACGAAACCAGCTTCTTTGGAATTATTCCGTCAAGCAGAAACGTTAGTTCATTTTCTGCATCAACTTACCCCCTCACAGTTAACGGCATGGTTATATCGAATGGATTTTCCCGAAAGCAGGAATGAACCTCAAGCTACGGTTTACGAGTCCAAAGAATCCTTAGCATGGTTGATTTTAAGGCGTGAAGCATGGAAAGTATGCCTTCGGTTAAGTTACGCTTAAGGCCTAACGGTTAAATTAGCTATCTTTGCGAGCACTTTTCATCTATGAGCGATTTACGTTCCAAACTCGAAGCAATTCACTACCGATTCATTGAAGTTGGTAAAATGATAACGGACCCCGACATTATCTCGGACATGGATCGTTTTGTAAAATTGAGTCGTGAATACCGTGAATTGGAGGAATTAAACGTGTATTTTCTCAAGTACTCCAATTTGCTCGCAAACCTGGCATCCAGCAAAGAACTGCTTGAATTGGAAACCGATCCCGACATGCGTTTGATGGCCAAAGAGGAAATAGAAACTTTGGAGCAAGAACGCCCCCAATTGGAAGAGGAAATCAAATTTATGCTCATTCCAAAAGATCCGGAAGACGACAAAAATGCCATTGTGGAACTCCGTGCGGGAACGGGAGGCGATGAAGCATGCATTTTTGTGGAAGATGTTTTTCGCATGTATACCATGTACTTCAAAAATGCGGGATGGCAGGTGGAGGTGGTTAATTCTTCGGAAGGAACGGTCAAAGGGTTCAAAGAAATTTCGCTTCAAGTTACTGGCGCAGGAATTTATGGCGCCCTTAAATTCGAATCGGGGGTGCACCGCGTACAACGCGTTCCTGAGACGGAATCGCAAGGAAGAGTGCATACTTCGGCCATTACCGTTGCGGTGCTTCCCGAAGCAGAGGAAGTAGATTTTAAGCTGGACATGAACGATGTGCGCAAAGATACCTTCCGCGCCTCAGGGGCTGGAGGACAGCACATCAACAAAACAGAATCTGCCATACGCTTAACGCATATTCCAACGGGCGTGGTCGTGGAATGCCAGGACGGTCGTTCCCAACATAAAAATTTAGAGCAGGCAATTTCCGTACTGCGGTCTCGTTTGTATCAAGCAGAATTGGATCGCGTGCACAACGAGCGCGCTGCACAGAGGAAAACCTTGGTTTCCACGGGGGATCGATCCGCCAAAATTCGAACCTACAATTATCCTCAGGGAAGAATCACGGACCACCGCATCAACAAAACACTTTACAACTTAGCATCGTTCATGAACGGCGATATTCAGGAAATGATTGATGCCTTAAGAATGGCTGAAAACGCGGAGAAACTTAAGGGAGAAGAAGCATGACACGGCAGGAACTGATCCACGAAATCCGTCGCAAACAATCCTTCTTATGCATAGGATTAGATCCCGAATTGGAAAAAATCCCGGAGCATTTAAAGTCCTTGGAAGATCCCCTCTTTGAATTCAACAAACGCATCATTGATGCCACCTCGGACATCGCTGTTGCCTACAAACCGAATACGGCCTTTTACGAAGTACTCGGAGCGAAAGGATGGGAAAGCTTGGAGAAAACCATTCGCTATATTCCGAAGAACTGTTTCATTATAGCGGATGCTAAAAGAGGAGATATTGGCAATACCGCAACCGCCTATGCAACAGCTTTTTTTGAGTCCTTGCCTTGCGATGCGGTTACGGTTGCCCCCTACATGGGGCAAGACAGCGTTCAACCCTTTCTGGCATTCCCTGGAAAATGGGCCATAGTGCTGGGTTTAACTTCCAACAAAGGAGCCCATGATTTTCAATATCTATCCGATGTTTCAGGAAAAACGCTTTTTGCTCAGGTGATGGCTAAAGTGGCTACTTGGGGAACTACCGAAAACCTCATGTTTGTGGTGGGAGCCACACAATCAGAACAGCTTTTGAAAATTCGTTCGATTATACCCGATCACTTTTTATTGGTTCCAGGAATAGGTGCACAGGGGGGATCTTTGGACCAGGTGGTTAACGCGGGTATGACTAAATCATGCGGTTTGCTAGTAAATGCCTCCCGATCCATTATTTATGCAGGAAAAGGATTGGATTTTGAAGCGGCCGCAAAAAAAGAAGCGCTGAAACTGCAATCCGAAATGGCCTTGCACCTTCAGCGCTTTATGCAATGAGGTTTTATGGATTATTTTCCAGCTAAGTCGTTGGAACGAACTTCGGTCTTGGTGGAACCGTAAGCATCGCAACCCGCTTTTCTAGAGGCGCCACAAGCGCTTAATACCACAGTAGCAACTACTGCAATTACAATTAAAAGATTTACCTTCGTTTTCATAGTGTTGTTTGTTTAGTGTTTGTGTGACTCCTAACGGATGTTGACTAGACAAAGTTACAATTTTTGTTAAGAAGCAACGTACAAAGTGAAAATTTAATAATCAATTAAAGCAAATCACGGATGTTGAAATACGCATTTTCCCTCATTTTGTGCGCTTCCACTATCCTAGCTTCAGGTCAAAAACGAACCGTTAGCTTTTCCTTTGATTCCGCCCCTGATTTACCTAAATATTTTTATAAAAAGCACCTGGTAAATAGCCCAGAACTGTGGTCGGTGGAACGACAAAAAGCCCTTTTGCTGTTAGCCGCTGAGGGGTATTTTACTGCGCAAATTCAAGATAGTCTTGCAGCGAATAGCACGATGGCTAAGGGGATTCTGGGGCAAAAGTATGAAGGAATAAGCGTTTATTTTGCTGAAACGCTGCGGCCGCTCTTAGGTGGACTATCGAACGATGGGAAAATAACCTATAAAAATCCGGTGGATTACGCGAATTCCATGAAAACCCTTATCGCTCAATTTCATAATAATGGCTACCCCTTTGCCTCGTTTCAGTTCGAGCGGCTCGAACTGGAGGAAAAGATGCTCACCTTATCTGTTTCAGTGGATAAGGGCCCCTACACCGTTTGGAAGGAGGTTATCCTTAAAGGGGATTCTTCCCTATCTACTAAAACGCTTGTTCGCATGCTGGATCTGCCCATAGACAGTCCTTTTTCCTTGGAAAAACTCAAGGAAGTGGAGGTAAAACTCAACCAACAATCGTTCATAGAAATACTTAAACCGGCGGAAATTGCTTTTGAGCAAGGTGAAGCTACCCTCTTCGTTTATTTAAAATCGAGTAAAAGTTCGAGTTTCAGCGGAGCTCTTGGATTGCAACCCGACCCAATAAGTCAGAAGGTGGGTCTTACTGGAGATTTACAGCTTCGATTAATGAATGCGCTCCACCGCGCTGAACAATTCGAGTTCAATTGGCGAAGTATTAAACCGGCCACGCAATCACTCAACCTCCGATTTTCCTATCCGTACTTATTCAATACCCTCCTTGGAGCGGATTTAACCTTCCAACTCTATAAAAGAGATTCCACTTTTCTGGAAATGAAAACGCGGGTAGGGGTGCAATATCCTTTCGCCTCCCATTGGTTAGCCAAGGCCATGTATTCGTTTTCTGGAAATAACCGCTTGTACGCAGCAGCTTCGAATAGTCAATTTCCTAAAGTTGCCTCACTTCGAAATTCCATGTATGGATTAGGGCTTTCGTATCGAAAACTGGACTATCTTCCAAATCCACGTAAAGGCTTTATTTTTACCTGGGAGGGTTTTGTTGGGCAACGCAAAGTGTTAAGCGATTCCAATGCCTTGAGCACCACAGCGAAAGCGACCTGCTCCCTGGAACACTTTCTTCCGTTAAGTAGACGTTGGGTTTTTCATTATAAGCTTGCGTTCGACACCTATTATGCACCAACTATTTATTCCAACGAGTGTTTTCGTTTTGGGGGCCTCGCCACCCAGCGGGGATTCAACGAGGAAAATTTTCTAAGCACCACGAAAGCTACAAGCCAGCTTGAACTTCGATACTTGCTCGATCGAAACTCTTGCGTATTTGTATTCTACGATCAATCGATGTATGAAAATACCGGAGGAACTAACTATGCTCAGGACCGTCCTTTCGGCTTCGGCATTGGAACCAATCTCAGCTCGAAAGCCGGGATTTTTTCCTTGGTTTATGGCCTTGGAATAGAACAACACAACCCAATCGACCTTCGGTCTGGTAAAATTCACTTCGGATATATTGCCTATTTTTAACGTATGAAATCCCGAGGCAAAGCGCTCTACCTAACCTACGACGGCCTTACAGATCCTCTTGGACAATCGCAGGTGTTGCCTTACCTCATAGGATTATCCCAACGCGGTTGGAAATTCAGTATCGTTTCCTTTGAAAAAAAAGACGCCTTCGATCAGCTCGAAAACTTGATACGGTCGCAGCTTGAAACCCATCACATAACCTGGTTCCCAAAGCCATACACCAAAAAACCCCCAGTGCTCTCAACGGTATACGATTTATGGAAAATGCGAAAGATTGCACGTTCGCTGGAGCTTTCTTCCTATGACATTATCCATTGTAGGAGTTATTTGACCATGCTTGTAGGTATAGGAATTGCGGAAAAACAGCGTTTAATTTTTGATATGCGGGGGTTTTGGGCCGATGAACGCGTGGAAGGAAACCTTTGGCCTCAACGATTACCCCTATACCGCTGGATATACCATTACTTCAAACGAAAAGAACAACAATTCCTCGAACAAGCCACTGCGGTAGTTTCCCTAACCGAGGACGGAATTTTAGCGCTGAAAGAACGGTACGGGGAGGACGTCGCTAAAAGTAAATTCACCGTGATTCCCTGCTGCGTAGATGTTGATTTGTTTAACCTCGAAAAAACGCCCTTGTTTTCAAAAAAATCCTTGGGATTTGATGAGGATGCACGCATATTAATTCATGTGGGTTCGGTTGGAACTTGGTACCGATTTGACCAAGAGTTGCGATTTTTTGAAGCTTTGCATGGAGCAGATCCACGGTGGAGGTTTTTAGTCCTTACCAAGGATATTGAACGCGCGAAAGACACCTTCGAACGTACTGCCCTATCTTCCGAATTCGTCGTTTTTACAAGTGCGAATTACACGGAGGTTCCATCGTATTTGTCCATAGCGGAAGCATCCATTCAACTGATTGAGCCCTCGTATGCGAAAAGAGCTTCTTCGCCCGTGAAACTCGCCGAATGTATGGCCATGGGCTTGCCGGTTATCGCCAATACAGGGATAGGTGATGTGCACGGAATTCTTCGAACATCGAACGGGGGAGTCGTTGTATCGTCGTGGGAGGAATTACCCGCCGTAGCGCGAGCCTGGAATCCTTCGTTGTACAATCCCGAAGCAATACGGTCCTATGCGTTAACACATTTTAGTGCAGCTCTGGGAATTGAACGGTATGCCGCAATTTACGAGGGGAAAGGAACAGAACAAAATCAGTTTATAGGATGATTAAGGTAGCTATATTGTGTCCTTATCCCTTGCATCAGGCACCTTCGCAGCGCTTTCGATTTGAACAATATCTTACGCATCTTTCCTCAAGAGGTATTCAGTGCACGGTCTTTCCTTTTTTGAATGATCAAGCATGGAACTTGTTTTATGCTCACGGAAAACCCTTGCGAAAAAGTGCTTTTGTGCTTCAAGGATTGTTGAATCGCTTTGTTACGCTCTTTCGTCTAAGAAAATTCGACGTAGTGTTCATTCACCGCGAAGCAGCCCCGATTGGACCGCCCTTAGTTGAATGGTGGATTGCGAAAGTACTTCGAAAACCCCTGATCTATGATTTCGATGATGCTATTTGGCTCCCGAACTACAGTCCGCAACATCGTAAAGTGCATCGTATGAAAGCTTATTGGAAAGTAAAACACATTATTCGCTGGTCCAGTAAGGTTAGCGTTGGGAATGCATTCCTGGCTGAATACGCTTGGAGCTTTACTTCAAACGTGGAAATCATCCCAACCACCATTGACACAGCATTGCACAATGCCGAAGCCAATTCCGTGAAAGGTAACCCCTTTACCGTTGGCTGGACAGGAACGCACACCACGGTGGCTTATCTCGATGCATTACTTTCAGTATTAACGCGTCTTGCCAGCGAAGTTCCCATAGAATTTGTAGTGATTTCCAACGAACCTCCCCCTTTTATGCTTCCAAACCTAACCTTTATTCCTTGGAATAAAGCCACTGAAATTGAAGACCTTGCGCGAATTGATGTTGGAATTATGCCGTTGAACGACGACGATTGGTCTCGTGGAAAATGCGGGTTTAAAGCCCTGCAATATATGGCACTCGGTATTCCAACCGTGGCCTCAAAAGTAGGGGTGAATTCGGAGATTATTCAACACGGAGTTAACGGATTTTTGGCCGAAACGTCGGAAGAATGGTATGCACTTTTAATGACGCTTTACAACGACAGGAACCTATGCAAAGTGCTTGGCGAAGCGGGTAAAAGAACGGTAGAAGAGCGCTACTCCGTTGAGGCGAACAGTGGCAAGTATGAAGCCTTGTTTAGGGGATTTTAACGGCACTTTGGTTGTCGCCCAGGTATAGGTAGTTTAAGTATCTTTGTTCCCGATGCCTTTAGTATTTGCCTCCCAAAATGAACATAAAGTAGCTGAAATTCGCGCGTTATTGCCGAAAGGTTGGGCCTTATGGAGTCTAAACGATCTCGGATGGACCGAGGAAATTGAAGAAACCGGCGAAACGCTTGAGCAAAATGCACAAATTAAAGCACAGCGCGTTTTTGAAGTTACCGGATTTCCTTGTTTTTCCGACGATAGTGGTCTTGAAGTTCAGGCCTTGCAAGGACTCCCAGGTGTGCATTCAGCACGGTATGCTGGCCCCGAAAAAAACGACCGCAAAAACGGAGAGAAACTGCTTCAAGCCCTAGCACCTTACCCTAACCGAAGTGCCCAGTTTCGAACAGTCATTGCCTTCGTAGATGCAAAAGGAATTCATTGGTTTTCAGGAAGTGTTAAGGGTAATATAATTCATGATTTTCGGGGAGATCAAGGCTTTGGATACGACCCGATCTTTGTGCCAGAAGGATGGGATTTAACCTTTGCGGAAGTGGAAAAATCCGTGAAAAATAAAATTTCGCACCGGGCAATCGCTTTTACGAAATTCATCGAGTATATTATCGCTGTGGAAAAATAGCGTTAAGTCGGCGAGCGATTACCACTTGAACATAACGGAAAACGTTAACTTCGTAGCTAAAATTGAACCATGAAAGAAGGACTTACGGAACGCTTTATGCGCTATGTCAGAATCGATACCGAGGCTGATCCTACCTCAAACAGCTACCCCTCATCGGAAAAGCAAAAAGACCTCGGGCGATTGTTGGAGCAGGAGCTTAAAGCTATGGGAGCGGTCGATGTTGAAATGGATGCTTGGGGCTACGTTTTTGCTACTATCCCAGCTACTTCAGCGAAAGAAATTCCTACCCTGTGTTTCTGTTCCCATATGGATACAGCTCCCGATTGTAGCGGTAAAAACGTTCAACCGATTTTGCATGGAGTATGGCAAGGCCAGGAAATTGTATTGCCGGATGACACCAACCAACGGCTGAGTTTGGAAAACGAACCCTACCTCCACGGTAAGTTAGGGCAAGATATTATCACTGCTTCAGGAACTACCTTGCTCGGTGCCGACGATAAAGCCGGGATTACTATTATCATGGAACTTGCGTCGTATTTGCTAGCCCATCCCGAAGTGCCTCACGGTAAAATTCGTGTGCTTTTTACCCCCGATGAAGAAATAGGAAAAGGGGTGGAACACCTCGATATGCAGAAGTTAGGGGCTGATTACGGCTATACTTTGGACGGTGGTCCTTTGGGATACATTGAGGATGAAACCTTTTCGGCCGACGAAATAACCTTTACCTTTCATGGGGTCAGTGCGCACCCGGGTTATGCAAAAGGCGTAATGCAGCATGCCATTAAAATGGCGAGTCAGTTTTTGGTTAATTCCAACCGTGCGGGATGGTCTCCTGAAACCACGGAATGGCGCAAAGGCTTTGTGCATCCTACGAGCATAAACGGAGGATTAGAGACAGCAACGGTTTCTTTTATTCTGCGCGATCACGACACCTCCAAGTTGGAAGCGTATGCGCAACGATTAATGGATATCGCGAACGAAACCTTAACCCACTTTCCGGGAGGAAGTGTAACCGTAGCACGTGAGGAACAGTACCGCAACATGAAAGAAATTTTAAAAGATTGTCCGTTTGTTACCGACTATGCCGTGGAGGCAATGGAATCGGTCGGAATTAAACCCGTTCGAAACATCATACGCGGCGGTACCGATGGCTCCAAATTGTCCTTCATGGGCTTGCCTTGTCCCAACCTTTTCACCGGAGAAATGGCCATCCATTCGCGCAGAGAGTATGTAGTTGTACAAGACATGGTAGCATCCCTCCAAACTTTAATCGCATTAGTGCAACGCTGGGAAAGTCACGTTTAATGGATTATAAAGCGCTTCATAAAAAACTCCTTTCCAAGGAATTTTCACCCCTGTATTTGTTTCATGGAGAGGAACCTTATTTCATAGATCGTCTTACCCAACTCATCGAAGACCATGCGCTCGAGGAAGGGGAACGTGATTTTGACCAAGAAGTAGTGTACGGTCGCGATACCGAACCGTTGAACTTACTGAGTTCTCTGAAACAATACCCCATGATTGCCCCTTGGAGGGTAGTCATACTAAAGGAAGCCCAAGATTTTAAAGGATTAGAACACTTAGAGGCCTATGTTTCGAATCCTTCCCCCAAAACTCTTTTTGTCATGGCTCACAAGTACAAAGCCGTGGACGCTCGATCGAAATTTTTCAAAGCCATGAACCAACATGGGGTGGTTTTTAAGTCCGAAAAAGTGAAGGATTACCAACTTCCTGACTGGATTGCAGGGCTTTTAAAATCAAAGGGGTATACGCACACTTCGAAAGTGCCGCATATTTTAGCCGAATCCATTGGAAATGATCTCAACCGAATATCCAACGAATTGGATAAATTGTCGCTGGTCCTCCCACAAGGACAACAAATTGATGAGCTTTTGGTGGAAAAACACATTGGAATTTCCAAAGAATACAACGTGTTTGAATTATCGAATGCCATTGCTCTTAAAGATTTACCCAAGGCTTTGAAAATTGTAAACTACTTTGAAGCAAATCCGAAAGCAGGGGAACTGGTGCCCGTAATTGCCATATTATTCAAGTATTTTTCGCAGCTCATGCGCTTACATTTTTTGGAAAATAAATCCCGTGAAGCGGTTGCATCGGCGTTGAATGTGCACATTTTTGTTGCAGGCGAAATGCTTAAAAACCTGCATTCCTTTCCCCCAAAGAAAGTTGCAGAAAACATCGAATTGCTCTATACTTACGACCTCAAGGCGAAAGGAGTTGGGAACGCTTCCGTTTCCGGAGGAGCGCTTTTACGAGAGTTAGTCATTCAACTTGTTTTGTGATGTTCTACGACCCGACGTTACATAAAAATACGGAAGGATTTGTGATGCGCGAGGAAGAGTCCAAGCATTGCGTGCGCGTGTTGCGAAAAAAAACCGGGGATATCATCGAATTATTGGATGGAAACGGCGGGTACTATCGGGCGGAAATTTTACTAAGTGATCCCAAAAAATGCACCTTAAAGGTGGTTCACTATGATTTTTTTCCTTGTGGGCCAAAAGTGCATTTGGCTGTGGCGCCGACAAAAAATTTGGATCGAATGGAATGGCTAATCGAGAAAGGAACGGAATTAGGGTGTACTCATTTTTCGTTAATAATTACGCATCGCACCGAGCGTGTAAAAGTGAATGGTGAACGGCTCCACAAAATAGCAGTTGCCGCCATGAAGCAATCGCAACGATATTATCTTCCTCAAATCGACGCGCCCCAAAGTTTGCAGGATTTTCTTTCATCGTATCCGGGTGGGTGGATTGCCCATTGCTTGAATGAGGAAAAAAGCACCCTTCTTAATCCCTCCATAACCCCAAGGATATTAATAGGACCGGAAGGAGATTTTACGCCGGAAGAAATTCAGCATGCTTTGCAACATCAATACCGTGCCTTAGGATTAGGTGCAGCGCGGCTTCGTACTGAAACGGCAGCACTTAAAGCCGTGATTATGTTATCGGAGTTAGGGGAACATGCGTAATATTTCCCGCTTCCACCATCGGTTCAAGGTGCATTTTAAGAAATACCTGGATGAGCGCCACCACATCTTTCTCGCAATATAAAGCAATACGGGCGAGATCACGGTCTTCGTAATATACCCGGGCGACATCGGCCCCGGTAATGTCGTCTTTTGGCGTAGGTATTCCAAAAATATGGCATAATAAGGCCAGGCTAGTAAAAGCTTTGTAATCGCCAAACTTCCAAAGTTCCATGGTGTCTAAATGATGAATTTCCCACGGTTTTTTACCGGCAATCTGGAGCACTTGAGGTAAGGCAATGCCATGAATTAACATGCGGCGGCAGAGGTAAGGAAAATCGAATTCCTTCGCGTTGTGACCACACAACACCCCGTTTTTATAGTGGTCATCCAAGAGTTTTTTAAATTGATTCAGTAGGGTAAATTCGTCGTCGTGGGCAAAAGACTTTACGCGCATGCTTCTTCCGGTTACATTGTTTTTAACCATTCCCACAGAAATGCATACAATTTTTCCGAATTCGGATTGAATTCCTCCTAAATCTCGGTAAACTTCGGAGCTTGGTTTTTCTTCCGAGATTTTCATGCGATTTTTCGATTCAAACAAGGACCGTGTTTCCGCATCAAGCGCTTCGAAATCATAGGTTTGTGGAACCGTTTCAATGTCTAAAAAAAGAATGTTCTCCAAGTTGTTGAGGCTCATAGGGTGTTTTAATTGCGAATTACGATAATAAATTGGAATTTTGTCGAATGTCAGCATCTTTGTTCGTGCATTCCGGCGAAAAAAACGAAAAATATCAAGCCTTATTGCAGCAAATTCCCGGGCTATTGGATCCTCAAGTGGATGTCATTGCGAACATGGCCAATGTTGCGGCGGCTTTGCGAGAAACGTTCGGTTTTTTTTGGGTCGGTTTTTATCGGGTGGTAGGCGAACAATTGGTGTTAGGACCCTACCAAGGACCTTTGGCTTGCACACGAATAGCGTTTGGAAAGGGTGTTTGTGGTGCTTCATGGGAACAACAAAAAACCCTTGTTGTGGCAAATGTGCATGAATTTCCCGGACATATCGCCTGCAGTGAGGCCTCGAAAAGTGAAATTGTCGTTCCAATCATGGTGGATGGTCAAGTGGTAGCGGTGCTCGATATCGACAGCGATGAATTCGCTACCTTTGATGACATCGATCGCGAATCGTTGGAAAAAATCTGTACATGCCTGTCCGAATTATATCCGTAATTACTTTTTTTTTAATGTGCTCCTGCGCTCAAGTGGGGGTATTAAGCGGTGGAGCGAAGGACGACCGTGCGCCTGTAGTGCGCGCAAGCAATCCGGTTGCAGGGGCAACAAGGGTAAAACCCCAACGGATAACCTTAATATTTGATGAATTCATTGAATTGGTGAACCCCCTGGAAACCTTTCGCTTAGAACCTGCCGACGCAAAGCTTTCGGTGCAATTGAATAAAAAAGAAATTATCGTTGCCCTTAATGGAACATTGAAGGAAAATACTACCTACAATCTGTGCATCGATGGGGGAGTGAAGGATGTAACGGAAGGCAATGACTCCATTTACCGATTGGCATTTTCAACGGGCAATTTCTTGGATTCGCTCGAACAACACTATCGAATAGGAAATGCATATTCGAAAAAATCGTTGGCGGCAGTTTCCTTAGGGCTTTATGATTCCCTCGAAAGCTCAAAACCCCGTTATTTAACTAAAAGCAACCAAGAAGGTTGGGCCAGTTTGGATTACTTACCTCAAGATTCTTTTTACATTAAGGCCTTTGTTGATGGGAATAAAAACGGAACAATCGAGCCCTTCGAACTTCAAGCAGGCTTTTTTTATCCGACAATTCCGAAAAACGACTCCTTGGCTCTTTTACTCTCGGTA
>RFQF01000261.1 GCA_009925805.1 Flavobacteriia bacterium
CGTCAATTGAAAATCACACTGCTCAACGGGACAGTATTTATGGGGAGTTTGATGGAGGCGGATGCCTCCAAATTGGTATTGAAAGGAAAAGACGGCTTAGATAGCACTGTAACCTTTCCAGAAATCAAAGAAGCCAAGGTGGTGATTTTTTAAAAATTGTTATACAAATATTTGTCATATAAATAGAGATTCCAAACCACATTCCAAAACATAATTCAACAGTGCACTATTCTTGCCCATTACCTTAATTCTTAATTTGAAAATACTTTTATTTCCTTGTTATGGCTGTTAAAACCAAACCCCAACCCGTCAATCAAAATCAAGTTCTGATTACTTCTTTCTCTGAATTCAAAGAGTTTAGGAACATTGATCGTGCAACCATGATGAGAATTATGGAAGATGTATTTCGAAGCATGGTGAAACGCAAATTTGGAACAGACGAGAACTTTGATGTTATTTTGAATACCGAAAAGGGGGACCTTGAAATTTGGCGGAACAGGGAAATTGTTGAGAATGATTCGGAAGAATTGGGAATGCCGGATAAGATTTCCCTGGAGGAAGCGCAGTTGATTGAGCCTGATTTTGAGGTTGGTGAAGAGGTATCCGACGAGATTAAATTGGAGGATTTCGGTCGTCGTGCAGTACTTGCCGCAAGGCAGACCTTGGTACAACGTATTTTGGAATTAGAGAAAGACAATATTTACAAGAAATACAAGGATAGGGTTGGGGATATCATCACCGGGGAGGTCTATCAAATTTGGAAAAAGGAAATATTGGTCCTGGATGATGAGGGTAATGAGCTTATTTTACCCAAAAACGAACAAATACCGGCTGATTTTTACAAAAAAGGGGATGCCCTAAAGGCGGTAATTCTTCGCGTGGAAATGCAGAACATTACCCCACGGATTATTATTTCGCGGACCGATCCAGCTTTCTTGGCGAGATTAATGGAAATGGAGGTTCCGGAAATCTTCGACGGTTTGATTACCATTAAAAGTATTGTTAGGGAACCGGGCGAAAGGGCCAAGGTTGCGGTGGAAAGCTACGATGACCGAATCGATCCGGTAGGCGCCTGCGTGGGTATGAAGGGTTCCAGGATCCACGGCATTGTCAGGGAGCTCCGCAACGAGAGCATCGATGTCATCAATTATACCAACAACCTGGAACTCTTTATCCAGCGCGCCATGAGTCCGGCCAGGGTGGTGAGCCTGGAGATTAACAAAGAAACGATGAAGGTCAACGTGTTCCTCAAACCGGACCAAGTATCCTTGGCTATTGGCAAAGGGGGGCATAATATCCGATTGGCCGCTAAGCTCACGGGTTATGAAATTGACGTGTTCCGGGATGTACAAGAAGATGATTCCGATGTTGATTTGGATGAATTTTCAGACGAAATTGAGGGATGGGTTCTTGACGAACTCAAGGCCTTGGGTTGCGACACCGCAAAGTCGGTCATCAAAATTGGGTTG
>RFQF01000262.1 GCA_009925805.1 Flavobacteriia bacterium
TTGCAGGAAACCCTGGAGCCAAATCTTCCTTGTTCTTTACCCGAAGGTCTGGTAACGGATGTTACCGCCTTGCAAGCATTGCTCATGGAGAACCCCCAGCGATTGGTTTTTCTGTATAATTTTTACCATTTGGATGCCCAATGGTCGCCGGTGGTAACGGACGTGCCTCCAATTCGTATATTGTTATGGGAACCCGAATATCAACAACGAACCCCTGTGTCTCCGCGGGTCATGGCCTGGGTTAAGGCTTTGGCGGACCAAATCCCGGATATGCTCTGGGTTTCCGCTCCTTTTGACGCCGTTTTTGGCGGTATAGATCCACAGCGCTTGCACTACAGAGAACACCCCATCACCGCCCATTACCGGGGTCATTCCCACCCCCGAGATTGGTTGTTTCCGGAGGTGGATGGCTATTATCCTTCCTTCTCTTCGTTTTGGAAACGCTGCGAATCGAGGGCGCGGGCTAGGTTTCATTGAGCCCTTCCTCAAACATTCGAGGACCTGGTATGTTAATAAAGCATTGATTTTCTGAATTTTAGATGTTTACAGCCTGGAATTTGCCTTTTGAGCCCGCTTTTCGGGCCCGGATAGGGCGTTATACGCTGTACGCCGCGATATCCGGTTTTTTGATTCATCTGGGATTGATTGGACTCAAATCGGTTTTTCCTGCTGCGATTAGTTCCAATTTTTTGGCCCATCCGATTAACGCCATCTACACCCCCTTCTCGATCCTGCTCTTCTTTGAGTCGTATCTGCTGATTTTTTACCTTCGTCAGTCCACGACGTTCTATATCGGAAAGCAGTACGAAATTATTGCCTTGATCCTTATCCGGGGAGTCTTCAAGGATATGACCCATTTGGATTTGCATGCAGGATCCATCGCTTCGGTGAACAACGTGGAATTGGCCAGGGATTTGGGAGCCGTTGTTTTGGTTTTTGCCTTGATATATCTTTTTTACCGAATTAGCGGAATTCAAAGCGGGAAAGCGCTTGAAACCTTGGATGAAAGTGGATTGGGCGATCCCTTGCGCCGATTTATTCGTGCCAAAAAAGTTTTGTCACTCCTGCTTTTGGGAGTTTTTGCGGTTTTATCAACGCAGAGTCTCATTCATTGGGTTTCCGATTCACGTTCAATTCAACTTGATTCAATCAAGTTAATGCCGATTGTTGATCCTAACACCGTATTTTTTGATCATTTCTTTACGGTGCTGATTTTGAGCGATGTATTTATACTCTTGTTTTCATTGCTGTACACCGAAGAATTTCCTACCATTATTCGTAACAGCAGAATTTAAGATATTTGAACATTATGCAACTGTTAAAACTAATTTTCAATTAAGTAAGACAGAGATCATCTAATCTGATTGTTGACTTCTGAAGAGCAAGGCGAATGAAAGGCGTGTTTAGGCT
>RFQF01000263.1 GCA_009925805.1 Flavobacteriia bacterium
AAGCATTTGGCTTGCCAAAACGGATGTTTTCCCGTACTGTATCCGCAAACAGCAACACCTCCTGAGGAACGATCGCTAAGTGTTTTCTTAAATGGTCCAGGTCCAGCGTTTGGGCATCTGATTCATCGAAGAATAGGGTTCCCTCGGCAGGTTGATAGTAACGCAGTAGGAGCGAGGCAATGGTGGATTTTCCAGCCCCCGAACTTCCAACAATTGCCAAAGTTTGCTGCGGTTCAATGGAGAAATTTATCCCTTTAAGCACCTCTACGTCGTTTCGTTGCGGGTAGCGGAACACTACATTCTCCATGCGAATCTTACCGCTTAATCTTGGGGTTTTAGTTCCTTGTGCCATTTCATGTTCTGTGGCACTTTGCATGATTTCGGTAAGATTTTCAATGGCGCCCAAGGCCTTCTGCAGGTTAGCGTACAGTTCAGGAAGCGAGCCAATGCTGGCGCCCATCAGGATGGTAAACAGGATGAATTGATAGAAACCTTCCTTGGCCAAGCTTGGATTGGGTCCTTGGGTTAGAAGCATTCCCTGCCAAATGATAAAAACGATGGCACCGAATAGGCAAAAGATAATAAAGGATACGAATACGCCTCGCCAAATACCACTACGAACGTTGAGATTGCGCATCTCTTGGGTTTTTTTATAAAAGCGTTGCAGGTTGAACACTTCGTTGGTGTAGGCCTTGACATTCGCTATTCCGGTGAGTGCCTCTTCGATCAGGGTATTGGAGGAAGCGGCATAATCTTGCGCTTTTTTGCTGAGTTTGCGAATGTATCGTCCAAAAAATACGGCAATCAGTGCCATAACCGGTACGGTTGCCAGCATGATCAACGAAAGTTTCCACGAAATAAACACCAGAAAAATAATCCCACCGACCACTATGACTAGCTGGCGAAAAAACTCAGCGACAGTCGTGCGCAACGTTTCTTGAATTTGGGTAATGTCGGAAGCAATTCGGCTGGTGAGTTCACCCACCTTGTGGGTATTGAAAAAATCCATGGGCATGTAGATCATGCGTTCAAAAGCGGCATTCCTTAGGTCACGTAATGCATTTTCCGTAACGTTATTGAACAAAACCACCCGAAAAAAAGAAAACAAGGCTTGGATTCCGAACAAGATAAATAAGGCCAAAGCGATACCGTTCACCGAATTATTCGACAATGCTTTACCGATGGTTTCCACCGAACTACCTTTGGCATCAGCGCCCAATAATCCTCCCATGAGGTAGGGAAACACGAGGCCAGCCAAAGTGGAAAGCACGAGAAAAACCCAACCGACACTGTAGAGCAGGGCATAAGGCCGGAGATACGCCAGCAGGAATCGCAATTTACCCGAAGTTCGTTTTTTGGAGGAAATAGCGGAATGAGAGGCTTCGTTCATGATAGTTAATAGTACAAAAA
>RFQF01000264.1 GCA_009925805.1 Flavobacteriia bacterium
TACCTCGGTCGACGTGTTGCGGGATGGGAAAAGTCAACAGGGTTTGACCCGCCTATCCAAAGATGGCATCGAATTCAAACCCGTCTCAGCCGGTTTTCATCTTTTAGCCATTAAGGGTTCTGTTAAAAAAGAAACCTTGATTATTGATGTTCAGGCGGCTTCCTTTGCCAAGCCCGGTAGCCAAAATATCAACGTGTGTTACGCAGGTATTCCATACCGTCAAGCGGTCAAACTACCGTCCAAACCCGGTCTCAAAGTAATCTGCTCACAAGACCCCTCTGCTACCTACCTGGCCGATAAAGATACCCTCATTTTCACGCCCCAAAAAACAGGTTGGTGTAGGTTGGAAATGGTGGATGATAACGGGTTGTTGTTTATGGATTCTGTTTTTGTGAAAGAAATCCCCCAGCCCAAATTGAGCCTAAGCATGGCCCCTGGAAACATTCTACCTAAGTCCATTTTTGTTGCAGAACGAACGCTTGGACTTACCGCATCCCATCCTGCCTTCGTGCAGTCACCTTACGTAGTTACCGGCTATACAGTACGAAAAATTGGAGGAACGCCCCAAGAGCTCAATGTCACGCAGGCAAGTTTCTCCTCCAAGTCCTTCAAAGACCGCAGAGGAACGGCCCTTTTGGGCTTTACGAATATCACCCTAAAAGCCGGCAACCAAACCATCCAGTACCCGGATCCCGTCCTCGTGACTGTTCAATAAAATTGCTTCAACAATCATCTATGCACAACCGTTTTGTACATGTCTTCACGATGAGCCTGGGTCTTTTGCTCGGGTTTTGCCTTGCCACACCCCTCCACGCCCAGTCATCGGATACCCTCATTCTCCGTGAAACCCTAACGGTGGGCCCGAATCAAACCCTAGATCTAAGCCGGTACACCCATGTACTTTTGATGCCCGAAGCATCCATTTGGGTCGAAGGTAGCTTGCTAATTCAGCCAGCACCCGGGAGAAGCGTCATGATAGGTTCGCTGTTCCGTGAACAGTCGGGTAAAGGAATTGTTGTAACAGGAAACAATCCAAAAGCATTTATTAAAATGCGGAATGTATGGTTTGATCGCTTGGACCAGGCCTTGCATTTTGAACCTTTTTGGAATCGCGGTCAAGTTGAAATTTTTGACTACAAGGTTTCGCGTTGCGGTCGTCTGCAACCTGCCATCATGGTGCATCACCCCTTGCTGAACCCAGCCTCCGAAAACGTCCAAGTTAAGCTTAGAAACGGACAATTTTTTAATAATTTTTCCGGATTGTTTTTTGAGAAAATTGGCGGCAACGGTACCGAATGGCAATTAGAAAATCTCTCGTTTTATCATAACTATGACCAATCCGAAGGAGATCCTCTGGGTTTATTGCATTTGGGATTGTCCGAACAACTCAAAACAAGCCGTGTTCGAAT
>RFQF01000265.1 GCA_009925805.1 Flavobacteriia bacterium
GCCCCGGAATGGCAAAAACATAACTCGAATCTTGCGGCGAACCCGGAAAATCACGGACAATTTCCAACGCAAAGGTGTCGAGGATGGATCGTCCTAAATTTCGAATTTTCAGGTTAATGATTAATGAATCGGTATTCAACGAAATGTTCTGCGGGCCAAATGTAACGCGATCCTCGGTTAATTCAATTTCCGGTTTGGTATGCCAATTAACCCGGAGCATGGGGTCGCCGTGGAGCGTCATTTGTTGAAAAACGGATTCGGTACTCAAAGGTTGATTCGGATTCATGACCGAATCGATGGTGTTTTTTATATGTTGCCCGATGGTTCCACCATAATTATGCAAACTGAATTGCTTGTAAAATTGATTCGAGTAATCGAATAAGGAACCGGAAAACCCGTAGTTCAAGGTGCCTAAATACGCAATAACCCCAGCGTTGGGGGTGAGTACAAATTCTTCGGATTTGGTGGGTGAACTGTAAAAAATATTCCCATTGTAGCATGAATTTGCAATCAGCAAGGGATATCTGCCGGCATTGTTCCATTGGTCGGGATTATCAATGTTGATATCGAAACCACTTTGCGAGGAAGTAGCATGCCCAAAGAAATTCATGACGCTAACCCCCTCGGAAATTCGGTCCGAAATCGCTTGCATCTGCGCGGGCGTAAGTGGATTGGCCGATTGTTTAACAATGTGCTTGGTGATTCCTGCGAAAAGCGGACCTTCCGCAACATCCGCCATGTTATTGAGATAGGTCTGGAAGATATACTGTTCGTTCGCGTTTCCTCCACCCGCAAAATGGATTAAATGTTTTTGCCAATCTTTGGTAGCAGTGTTATAGATCGACGTGGAATCCTGGGCGAGTTCGTATTGCTTTACTTTCTCCAAATAAAGCCCCAATTCTGCCAAATTGTTCGCCGCAATTCTCCCGGTTGGAATCAGTGGCGTCCATAAATCCGTTCCGGGTAAGTTGGCCGTCATGGACTGGTCGCTGGAGGGCTGTCCAAAAGAGGGAACGAGCGATTTTGAATAATTTAACGCATTGTTGCAATGATTCATGAAATCAACTACGGTGTTCGGTTTAACGTGCGTAACTAAAACGGTCTAATAGATATTTTGCTGGTGAAGAATAAAACGAAAGAATCCATTTTATTCATCAAGGGTTTAATGTTTAGATAATATAAATGGGGAAAAAATGCATACCTGGACTTATTTGCGTTGAAAATATGACGCTGTTTTTATTAACCATGATTTTTATTGTTGTTGTTTATTTGTATTATAAACAGTATGCACGTGAAAATCCATCGGGAAATACTTATATTGTTTTACCAAACCAACCAACCGGAGGTTTA